>JAOZTO010000371.1 GCA_029942265.1 Desulfocapsa sp. | reverse complement strand
TGGGAATGGGGCAGAGTGTATTGCTTGTCGATGACGGGCACGCTGTTCTTGTCGATACTGGAATTGCTGAGTATAGCGATCACCTCTTGGCGCGAATGAATCATTATGGCGTGAATATTCTTGATTACATTATTCTCAGTCATCTTCATCCGGATCATTCCGGTGGTTACGTTGCCATGCGAGCAGCTTGGCCGAACAGTCCTGTTATAGATTCCTGTTTGGAACCGCAGGATCTTCATCCAAGTGAACAAGATGCGTTTTTTGATGTGCATAGTATCCTGCAAAAAGACATTCTGCGTAAATGTTTAACGGCAGGGGATGAATTAGATTGGCGCGGTCACAAAATTCAAATGATATGGCCGATAACATCAGAAGGGACTACCCTTAATCGCGACTCCCTAGTTCTCCTTTTCCTTACACAAAGTGGGAACACTCTACTGATCATGGGAGATGTGGATAGAACAGTAGAACAAACAATACATCCAGAACTTGAATTACAACTAAAAGACAGAGGAGTGGATTTGTATGTTGCGGCGCACCATGCTGCAGCCGACAGCACAGATTCTGATTTTTTAAAGATGCTGCATCCGCAGGTATCTATTATTTCTGTTGGCGCAGACAACCCTTTTAACTATCCATCAAAAGAGAGGCTTTCTGTTCTGCGCAAGCACAGCAACAAGGTACTGCGAACCGATAAAGATGGTGAGATACATTTTATAGCGAATAGTGAGTTTGAGCGTATGGGCACTCCCAAACACAAAACACGCAGTTCAATCGCCCCATGATCCTGCCCCAATTAACTCCCAACCACAAAACACGCCCAGAACCGTAGGAGCCCTGTCCTCAGGGCGATATCACTAATAAGGTGTTGTATCATCAACGTTTTTTCGTATGCAAATTGATTTTAGTGGAATTGACAACAGCTTGAAAAAATACCGCATCTGCTGAGATTACAAGTCCACCAGCAACAGACCAGCCATTTTTCAAATATTTTTGAACTTCAAGCTCAAGCTTTAAAGTCGTGTCACTTTTAAGTATTTTATACATACTGTATTATATGCTATTAAAGAAACTATTTTTCAAGGCAAATTGCGACAATTAAAAAAATCGAATTTGTCAGGTTAGTCCTTGCTTTATGTAAATCCTATGTTTATTTTGTGCCAATGAACAATTCAAATGGGCAAAAAAAAGATGAAAAAAACGCATCTAAAAGGCCACGTTTTCTAAAAGTATTGAAAAAAAGTAGCATGTCGTTTTTTTCAATGACTCCGTTGTTACTAGGAATTATTGGAATAGTTGGACTTTTTCAAGTGCTTGTGACATCAGAGATGATTGCCTCTCTGTTTCGAGGGAATCCTTTTTTCGACACTCTGATTGGAACCATGATCGGGTCAGTTGCCGCTGGAAATCCCATTGTCAGCTATCTTGTTGGAGGTGAATTGTTGAAACAAGGCGTTTCACTTTACGCAGTGAGTGCTCTTATTATTGCTTGGGTGACACTGGGTTTCATTCAATTACCCGCTGAAATAGAGGTGTTTGGCGGACGTTTTACGCTGTACCGAAATATTCTTTCGTTTGTGTTTACTATTGCTATTGCCACTATAACCACTATCACCGTGCAGGCATTGTCGTGAAAAAAACGGAAAAGCCTTTTACATTTCGTGGCAAATACCTTTTTGTGATTGTCCTATTCTGTTATTGTGTATTGTTTTTAGTAGATAATGAATCCGCTGCATCTTCTTTGCAAAAAAGTATTACGATTATATTAAAAATACTTCCAATTATAACGGTAGTAATTCTATTTACTTCTCTGATTAATTACTTTTTGAGTTCAAAACAAATTGCAGCGCATCTCGGGCGTGACAGTGGTATCAAAGGATGGGGCTGGGCACTCATAGCAGGAGTACTCAGCCATGGTCCTATGTATATCTGGTATCCTATGCTAGAAGATTTACGCAGCCATGGAATGAAGGATGCGCTACTTGTTGTCTTTTTTGCATCAAGAACGATTAAGCTTCCACTTCTGCCGATGATGGTTGATTATTTTGGAGTGGCCTTCACTATTATACTATCCCTGTATATTATACTCGGTTCTATTCTTCAGGGTGTGTGTTTACAGTTGCTCTACCTGAGAGATCAATCGTGAAAAAAAAATCTCAAAAATCGACTTTTTTATTGATACTCTTCCTGTTCTTACTTTTTAATGCAGCGCATCTCTTTCGCACAAGTATTAACACGCTGTACTTTACAAAAGATACCAGTAGTGATTATGCGGTTGTTGAAGTAACAGTGGATGGTTTTAAGGATGGTAGTGCAGATAATATAAAAAAAGAATCGCAGAGTATTCCCGTGTTTTCTTTTATGTATGAAGGGAAGAAGATGGTTATTGAAGAGTCTGACTTTGCTTTTTATAAAAACCGAGAAAAAACACAGCCATTCCAAAAAGGTGAGGTGTACACCATGTGGGTTCATAAAAGGTGGGGCAAGATGAAGGTTCCGCCTTTTATGAATCCCAGAGAGCGTGGTAGGTCACAGTTGAGTATGAGTGTGCTGTTTCTTCTTTTAGCCGTAGGGGTGTGGCTTTTACGCAACAGATTTGCCAAAAGATGATGGCATCGTAAAAAACCCTAAGATCAGCTTTTGAACCGGCTGGTTAAATTGTTAAGAGTAAGAACCTGCTCGGCAAGGTGTTGCGCTGTGTCTTTTATTTCATCACCACTTCCGGCAAGCCCAGTAACGATCTGACTTGTTTCAGCAATGTTCTGGGCAATCTCTGCTGATACGGCAGAGGTTTGAGATACATTTTCATTGACTTCAGAGATACCATCTGCTGCCTGTACTACATTTTGTGATATTTCTCCGCTGGTTGCGCTCTGTTCTTGTACTGCCACGCTTATTTCGGTGACGATACCATCTACCTCAGCAATAACATCACTGATTTGACGAATTTCTTTTACAGTTTCATTGGTAGATGTCTGTATTGCGGTAATATTATTTTTGATTTCTCTAGTAGCATCGGATGTCTGTTTGGCAAGCTCTTTGATTTCATTGGCCACAACAGCAAATCCTTTTCCTGCATCTCCTGCCCGGGCAGCTTCAATGGTCGCATTTAATGCAAGCAGGTTGGTTTGTTCGGAAATTTCTGTTATCGCTTCTGTTA
>JAOZTO010000370.1 GCA_029942265.1 Desulfocapsa sp. | reverse complement strand
AAATATGTTCAGGTTATTTAATTCCCGTTCCTAAGTTTCCTTTTGATGCGTCAGAAAACCGCAGGATAACGCTCCTTCATTTCAGCGGCAAAAGGGATTATAATCTCACGCATGGATGGTTCGGCGGCTGGAGTTGTTCGCAGAAGAAAGATATGTTTCCATTCTGCAAGATTACAATAGGCTATAATCTCTGTCTTACAGGAATTTGGTAGAACAGTTCTTGCTGCCTGTGGGGTAGACGATTCAAGAAGTTTAAGATAAATTTGTTCCGTATCCTCCATGGCCTTTTGCCAAAGAGCGAAGTCTTCAGTTCCCTCCTCGTAAAAGAGTGGTTTGACAAAGGTTACCTGATTATCAAACTTATCTTGACTATAACGACAGTAGCGTTGGCTCTCTTGTAAGAATGAACAAGGTCTGTGTCTCACAAGTTCGTGGGTAACTGCTCGGTTTACAATAAATTTTACGCCACAGAATCGATGTCTGGCAAGTAATTCCGTCGGCAAATCGTCTACCTCAGACAATTCAAGTTTCCGTACTGTTAGAGTCTCTTTTTCAACTTCACACTGCCTACCATTCCAAATACCTTCAAATAGATACGGATGCTTATCGGCCAAAAAACCTATCATTGCATCAACGATAGCAGTTTTTCCTGATCGCTGTCCTAATTCTCTAAAACTTCTAATGGACGCTGTTATCAGAATTTCAGCGCCAAAATGATCAATTAGCAGGTATTTAGGTTCAAGTGCTAACAGCGCTTCAAGGTGTTCCTCAGAACACCCTATAGCAAGAGTTACAACCGCCATTTCCATAACAGAATTATGACCATGGGCTGCTATTTTTTTTACAAATGGCAGAGCAGAGTCTGCACTTATCAACCCCTCACTTTTATAACAAATACGGCCACATGCTTCAAGACGAACAGCAAGTGAGGCTTTATCCAAATCATCCTGAATTTCATATGATGGGGCAACAATTCTCATGGTTATTCCGCCTTCCAAAAGGGTGATAGTTCTCGAAGCTCTGCAATAATTGGTGGCATTTTTTCCAGCACAAAATCCACCTCAGCTTCTGTATTGTAAATACTTAATGAAAATCGAATGGAGCCGTGAGCCGCAGTAAAAGGAACACCCATAGCTCGAAGTACATGGGATGGTTCAAGCGATCCGGATGTGCAGGCAGACCCAGATGACGCACAAATATTATATAAATTCATATGCAACAGGATGGCCTCTCCTTCTACAAATTCAAAACTGATATTGGTGGTATTAGGAAGTCTATCTACTTTATGACCATTCAACATGGATTTGGGAACAGATGCAAGCAAACCTTGTTCAAGACGATCTCGAAGAGCACGAACTCTGCTATTTTCCTCTCCCATCATTTCCTGAGCTAGTTCACAAGCCCTGCCAAGCCCTATAATTGAAGCAACATTCTCAGTTCCGCCACGCCTGCCACCTTCCTGATGCCCACCAACAATAAACGGAACAAATGGCGTACCCTTCTTTACATAGAGAACACCAACACCTTTTGGAGCATGCAGTTTATGTCCGGATAAAGAAAGGAAATCAACATCAATTGTACTCAAATCAATAGCAATTTTACCAACTGCCTGAACCGCATCTGTATGAAAAAGAATACCATGTTCCTTTGCTATTGATGCCATTTTTTCAACAGGAAAAATCACACCTGTCTCATTATTCGCCCACATGATTGATACGATAGCAGTGTCTTCAGTCAATGCTTCTTCATATTTTTCAATATCCAGTGTACCATCTGATTCTACTTGGAGGCGGGTAATACGATATTTATGACCGGTCATCCTACTAAGATTTTCACAAAGATGTTTAATTGCAGGATGTTCAACACGAGTGGTTACGATATGTCGCTTTTCAGGATAAGCCTGTAACGCAGAAAGAATCGCTGTTGAATCACTTTCTGTTCCACAACTGGTAAAAGTGATTTCTGACGGTTCCGAACCAATCAAGTCGGCAACCTGTTTCCTTGCTTTCTCAACTACCCTACCAACCTGTCCGCCAAAAACATGCATACTGGAAGGATTGCCATAACATTCTGTCAAAAAGGGCATCATGGCATCCACAACTTCAGGAGCAATTCTGGTGGTGGCATTATTATCCATGTAAATTACTTTTTCGGCATCACATTTCATCACTTTGCCTCCTCTACAATAAGTGTATCAAGAACAAGTTCTCGCAATTTTTTCTCAACATACTCCTTGAGGGTTGTTTGGGATTTCGCACAACTTGTACATGCACCTCTTAGTGACACCAGAACAAAATCACCATCCACGTCCACAAGCTCGATATCACCGCCATCCTTTTTTAATGCCGGTTTGATTTCACGCTCGAGAACCTCTTCTATTTTTTTAATCTTTTGCAGAGTGGTCATTCGTTTAGGACCTTCGGCTTGCACTGGAACAACTGCAGGATCACTGATGGTTTCCTGTAGGATATCTCGCAATGTATCCACACATTTTCCACAACCTCCGCCAGCTTTTGTAAAGTTAGTGATTTCCTCTACAGATCGAAGATCAGATTCTTTAATGGCCCGAATCACATCAAGATCAGTAACACCGAAACATTCACACACAACCTCACCTTCGGCCATGGGTAAAATAACTCCACGATAATCAGCAAGAGCCGCCTCAAGTGCTTCTCGTCCCATTACAGAACAGTGCATTTTTTCCTTCGGCAAACCGCCTAAAAATTCAGCAATATCATCATTTGTTATTTTCTCTGCCTCATCAACCGTCATCCCGGTAACCATAATGGTAAGCGCCGAAGAAGATGCAATGGCAGATGCACAGCCAAACGTCTTGAATTTAGCATCAACGATGCGTTCATTCTCATCTATTTTCAGGGTAAGTTTTAATGCATCACCGCAGGCAAGTGAGCCAACATCTCCGACACCACTTGGTTTTTCTATTTCCCCTACATTTTGAGGGTGTAAAAAATGTTCCTGAACCTTATCCGTATATTCCCACATGATTTACTCCTGATTTATAGTGTATCGTATGTAATCTCCTGTCCTAAACCGGAGATAAAATTTTGTAAATATTCGGCTAGCACCCCATCTTCGCTTGATCCAGCCTGTTCCCATATGAACCAATATAGTTCACAAGCTGGATCAAACGAACCTGGGG
>JAOZTO010000369.1:1549-3171 GCA_029942265.1 Desulfocapsa sp. | reverse complement strand
CTACCTGGTGCAATGTTCTGTAATCACTGTGGACAACGTTTGTAGAGACTTGGTGGTATCGTATGGATCTGACAATTCACCAAAACTGCCCATCCTGCGGTGCGCGGATACGATTGAGCGAAGCCGATAGACTCATTCGTTGTCCCTATTGCGATGTGCAGAATTTTATGGTTACAAGAGGGCCACTTCGCTTTGTTCTTCCTGATAAAATACCCGATCATATTGGCAGAGATGAAATATTTTATGCGCCATATCTTCGTTTTAAAGGGAATGTTTACTACTGTAAGGGGCAGCAACAAAAATATAAGGTAATAGATACCACTCAACAGGGATTAGCTGTGAGGGCACTGCCACCATCCCTTGGTTTGAGACCACAGGCCATGCCGGTAATCCTTGTGACGAAGGAATTGAAAGGTACTTTTTTGCGTCAAACAGTAAAAGGCCGGATACTGTTTGAACGGGCGGCACAACTTACTGTTATAGACTCTACAACTATTAAAGCACCATTTTACAATCGTGCATATATTGGTGAAACGCTGAGTTGTATTTATCTACCGCTCTATGTTGAGAATGATGTACTTTATGATGGAGTGACCAATAGTGTTCTGGCAAATGGTGAATCCGCCAACACAAATTGGCAGGCTGGTGTCCGTTTTAGAGAAACTTGGACACCTCGTTTTCTAGCGACACTCTGTCCACAGTGCGGAGACAGTCTTGCAGGAGAATCTGATAGTCTGGTACTGTTTTGTTATAACTGCGCAACATCATGGCAGGAACATGAAGGCAATTTTCAGAGCATTCCCTGGAGTAATGTAAATTCCAGCAATAAGAATATGTATTCACTCCCATTTTGGAAATTACATGTGCGCTCGACGGGGCTTTCAATGAACAGTTTTGCTGATTTTCTGCGTCTCACCAATCAACCATTGGTGATCCAAAAAAAACATGAGACAATGCGTCTTACTTTTTTTATACCGGCTTTTAAACTTCGACCATCGACCTTTCTAAGACTCGCAAAAAATATGACACTTAGTCAGGCAAAAGTAGTATCGGGAACAGCAGAGATGAAAAAAAGACTGCGAATACATCCTGTGACTCTGCCAAGAACAGAGGCGTTTCAAGTCTTAAAGAGTGTATTTGCGGCGTCTGCATTGAATAAAAGAAACATTCTTCCCCGTTTGCCAGATATGCAATTTCATCCCCTTGCAACAGAACTGTGTTATCTGCCGTTCTTTGATAAGGGCTATGATTATGTGCAGGAACATACGGGGATCGCACTGGAACGATCAGTATTAAATTTTGGACGTAAATTGTAATTTTTGAGATCTATAATGGATGAATCAATAAGGCACGAAAAATATATGCAGATTGCCCTTGATCATGCACGGGAAGCCCTTGAAAAAGGGGAATTCCCTGTAGGTGCAGTTGTTGTTCTCAACGGACAGATTGTAGCCACTGGAAAACGGGAACACAGCAGGAAACAGAACGTACTAAACGAGATTGACCATGCTGAGATTCTTGCTTTACGTTCATATGTTGAATTGGGCAGGGCAGAAGCAATGGATGAGGTGACAGTTTACTCCACCATGGAACCGTGTCTAATGTGTTATTCGACAATGATT
>JAOZTO010000369.1:0-1449 GCA_029942265.1 Desulfocapsa sp. | reverse complement strand
GGTGACAGTTTACTCCACCATGGAACCGTGTCTAATGTGTTATTCGACAATGATTCTGAATGGTATTAGGAAAATTGTCTATGCATATGAGGATGTTATGGGTGGAGGAACTAATCTTCCCTTGGCACAGTTAAATCCACTTTATGCACAGATGAGTGTCAATGTCACTGCTCACATTCTTCGTAATGAGAGTATTGAACTCTTTAAACGTTTTTTTTCCAATCCAGAGAATGTGTATTGGAAGGATTCGTTACTTGAAAAATATACATTAAGTCAGTGGTCTGGGCTGTTTTGAGCCCAACCCGAATATTTACAGTTTACCTTGAAAAATACCTTTTTACCCAACTCTTTTCGGTATAATTATGACATCACTTGCTCAAACAGTCGGCTTTCAATCCGGTGAACGAAACATTTTTTTTCATATTCTCACTGCATGCAATCTATCCTGTCGCCATTGTTATATCAATACAGGGCAGCATGGAACGACAACACTTTCAAGGGAAACCATGGAAGAGTGGCTCGAACTCTTTGCTGATAAGGATAAAAAATCAAATGTGATTTTTCTTGGAGGAGAACCAACCATGCATCCTGATTTGTCACACGGGATTGCAAAAGCAAAAGCATTGGGAATGGCTGTAACGGTTGACTCAAATGGCTATCTCTTTAATGATCTGCTTAACAAAACGACCCCGCAGTTGCTGGATTATTTAAGTTTTAGCCTTGATGGCCCAAATGCACAGGTAAATGATTCTATCCGTGGCGAGGGTGTATTTGATATGTGTACTACCAATATGCGCAAAGCCATAGCCATGAACTATTCTGTGTCGGTGATTTACACGGTTTCAAGCAGGAATATTGAACACCTTCATGGGATGATCCCACTCCTTGCTGAGATTGGGGTAAAACGGTTTTTTATTCAGGTAATCGGACTGCGTGGAAATTCCGCCATTGAAACTGTAGGAGAACAGGGATGGCAGGTAAGCCCTGAACAGTGGCTTGATATTGTGCCACGTGTTGCCAAACAGGCGGCGGAAGCTGGCATTCATGTTACATTTCCCAAAGTATTTCTTGAAAAGGACGAGGTTTTTGAATGCGCAGGGCTTGTAACAGAGAATTATTTTATTTTTCCCAATGGCCGTGTATATCGTTGCCCTCTGTGTGAGGATCACCCCATCCATGCACTTGAAATTAAAGATAATCAGCTTACTTCAACAGACGGCCTGAACGAAGACAGCTTTTTTCAGCTAAATATTGCTGAGGGCTGTGTTATGAATAAACTTCTGCAACCTGATACCATTTCCTATGATGTGCAGGGAAAACCTGATCATAGAATTTCCTGCTGTCTCCTAAAGCAGGAGATTATTCCTGTATAAATGAGACTGTTGATTTAATGCCTTTTATCCTCGGAATATCAACTATATGCCTGTGGTAAAATTTTCCATTTATCTC
>JAOZTO010000368.1 GCA_029942265.1 Desulfocapsa sp. | reverse complement strand
CATATGCATGTGATGGGCGGAAGAGTTCTGAATTGGCCGCCGGGATAGTTCTATAGGTCTGTTTAGATGTGCTATATATTCGGTCATTATGGACTTCGAAACATACCCTCTCAGTTCTTTTTTACGTCCAACTCATCCCATCGTTCGTAAAGCTGCCCTACTACCTGTTTGACCTGTTCCAAGTCTGCCCACACTGACTCTAGCAGTTGTGGGTTGACTGCTGTTTGGGGATCATCCATTAGTGACTGTAAGCGCTCTTGTTCCTCCTCTTCTGCCATAATTTTTTCTTCAATCTGGTCATATTCTCGCTGATCCATATACGAAAGCTTCACTCTTTTTTTCTTATTCTCCTGTTCCTTCTCAGATTTCCCCTGTTCTGATTTCGTAGAGCCAGTAAGCTCTTTGGAACATGTCTTCAGATCTTTCAGCCACTGCTCATAATCTGCATAATAGATCGCCCTCCCTTCACCATCAAAACCAATCACCTGTTCGCAAACAGAGTCGAGTAAAAAACGATCATGGCTGACAAGCACCAAAGCACCAGGGAAGTCTATCAAACTTTCTTCCAAAACATTAAGAGAGGGAATATCCAGATCATTAGTGGGCTCATCAAGGAGTAAAATATCTGCCGGTTGTCGCATCAATTCAGCTATCAGAATACGAGCCTGCTCACCACCTGAAAGTTGCCCAACCGGCGTTTCCAGCTGATCTGGTCGGAAAAGAAAACGTTGCGCCCAGGATACCACATGAAGTGATGCATCCCTAAACAGTATGGAATCTCCGTCTGGAGCAAGGGCACGGCGTAGAGTAAGTTCAGGATTTATAGATTCCCGTTTCTGATCAAAACTTACAATCTTTATATCGGGTGCAGTTCGTATTGTCCCACTGTCCTGTTTGTATTCACCACCCATCACACTGGCAGCTATTATCTGCATAAGGGTGGATTTTCCACAACCATTTCTGCCAAGCAGGCCAAGACGAGTGCCTGGTGAAAGAACAATATCAAGATCAGCAAAAAGAGACCTGTCGTCATAGCTTTTACTAATCCCTATTGCTTCAAGTAATTTCCTTGTTTTTCTGCCAGTGGAATCAAAATCGATACGAACCTGTTTCGTTGAACGATTTCTATTCTTTACTTCACTCAAGTGGTCTTGCAGTTTATGGGCTTCATTGATGCGATATCGTGCTTTCGTTGCCCTTGCCTTTGGGCCACGACTGAGCCATTCAGCCTCACGTCGCATCTTATTGGCAAGACGTTCTTCCAGTTGTTGCTGTTGTTCCAAAAAAGCAACCCGTTTCTCAAGAAAATCTGAGTAATTACCAGATACCTGTAAAGATCCTCCAGGGTACACTGCAGACAACTCGACCATTCTACTTGCTGTATTCTCAAGAAATTTCCTATCATGACTGACCAGTATGAATGCATCGGGGCTTTTGGGCAAAGAACCAGAAAGCATTTTTTCAAGCCATATAACGCCTTCAATGTCAAGATGATTCGTTGGTTCATCCATAACGAGTACATCAGGCTGCAACACAAAACTTCGACAGATTGCAAGCCGCTTGCGCCACCCACCTGACAGAAGCTTCACAGCAATAGATATATCTGGGAATTCAGCACGCGACAGTAAGGCCTGAACCCTGTTATAGACCTCGATTTCATCAATATTTTGTGTAGCCAGTGCAGCTTCAAGATTTTCCTCAACGGATGCATCTTCCAGAAACTGATCCGCCTGCGCTAGATAAGCAAAGCGTAGATGTTTACGACTGACTATCTGGCCGCTATCAGGCTCTATATGACCGCAAAGGATTTTAAGCAGAGTGGATTTTCCACTACCGTTAGGCCCAATAAGCCCAATACGATCACCGCTGTTAATAACAAGATCAACATCCTGAAATAAACACTGAGAGCCAAAGGATTTTCCGATAGCCTGACAAGTAAGAAGATGAGACATAATAGGACTCGAATAAAAAAAATCTTGAAAATATGGCTACATAATAGCCCAATACCCGTTTTTGATTGAATTTCTAATTTTTCATGAGTATAACAACTCATAATTAAATATAATGCAACCATTGCTAAAAAAACATTAATTCAATACAAACTATATTTATACTTTAGTACTATTTAAATCGCAATGAATGACCGCCTCCATATAATTATTGCTGGAGATGAAGGTAAGACAAAAAACCTTCTTCTCTCGAAACGCAATCTAAAATGCACCATGCTTGCGGTGCTTTGTCTTTTTATTGCCTTAGCTATCGGCAGTTATACCGGTTTCCATTCTTCACGTTCCCACAAAACACTAACTACCCAGATCACCACACTCAATCAAGAGTTAACTGATCAAGCCAATGAACTGAACAAAGCACTCACAGATCAAGCCGCCGAGTTCAACGCAACACTCGCCGAGCAGACAGCAACCCTCAACGAAGCCTTACAGCATAAAACAGTTCAACTCACTGAAGAACGCCAGAAAAATATACTTACCAAAGAAACCCTCGACATTAAAATAACGTCCCTCGAAGAACAAAACAGCATTCAATCACAGGAGTTCCAACAGGAACGATCTGTCCTCATCCACACAACGCTCTCGGAACTTGAAGAACGAAGTGACATGATAGAAAACATCATGGATAACCTTGGAATTGATATTAAAAAAATTCCAGAAAGCAGTGACAATTCAGGTGGCCCATTCATCGCCCCCCTTGATACTTTAGGTAAAGATTTACTCTTTCGCACTGATCACTACCTAAAAAAAATAACTTATCTACCGATTGGTCGTCCGATACCTGGCAAAATAACATCCCGATATGGACCACGAACTGATCCATTAAATAAAAAGAAAGGATTTCACTCGGGTGTTGATATAAAAGGATCATATGGCCAGAAAATTCTTGCCACGGCTAACGGTACTGTTACCAAATCCACCGTCAACGGGAGTTATGGACATTACATTGAAATCAGCCATGGCAACGGATACTTAACAATATTTGCCCATATGAAAAAACGGCTTGTGAAGAAGGGTCAGAAGGTTAATCGTGGACAAGTAATCGGAACCGTTGGTAGTAGTGGCCGTTCCACAGGACCGCATCTTCACTATGAATTACGCCTAAATAACAAACCAATCAGCCCACATAAGTTTATGAAGATTGAGAAGCTGGTTTTGGCAGCAGATACATCAAAA
>JAOZTO010000367.1 GCA_029942265.1 Desulfocapsa sp. | reverse complement strand
GCTGTTCAGATGTGCCTCATATTCGTTCATTTGGACATTCGAAGCATAGTTTGCTGTGAGAATGTCCAAATGGGCGAAGATGGGGGGCAGCTGAATAGTTACGTTTTTTCTTTAACAAAAATGTGTTAAAGGAAGTGTAGTTTTTTACTGGATTATAATAAATAAATGGTTTTTATGCAACACCTGTTCTTAACTGCAACTATCTGTAATCATGGTGAGAAAAAAAAATAAAAAATAATATAAAGATAATGGGTAACAATGTTTCCTGTAATTTGAAGTTTTTTCTTTGTGCGAAATCTGTTTGAACAGGTGCAAAGTGTCAAGTACTACTATGTATGATAGGAATTCTGTGTTATAGGATACTTTGCAAATGGATGATTTTTTATCCTTTGAATATCAGTTGCATGTCCACTGGTAGCAGGGGCGCCACATAATTAGGAACGGGGACAAAATAACTTTCCCATCTATACATCTCATCTTCAGGCCATCTGCGACCGATCTTTAATCTAAAAATCCTCGACGTAGCCCTGCTACGCCTGCGGTTTTTAGATTTTCAGATCGATCACATATGACCTAAAGCTGAGCGCCTACATGGGGAAGTTATTTCGTCCCCGTTCCTTATTGACAGATTGGGGATGTTACAAAAATGGTTGAGAGTAAGTATTATAAACAATATCTACTGTTGATTGATAATGATATTGAAAGTAGGAATACCGTTAAGGATGTTCTGAAAGACCTCGCTGTAACTGTAGTTATTGCAGAATCTTCAGACCAAGTTACGGATCTGGTGCTGCAATATGATTTTGCCTTGATTATTTTTGGTGTTGAGGCAACCAGTGTGACTCCTTTTAAAGTTGCTTTAGAACTGACAAATAACGAACATACTCGATATATTCCAATCTTTTTCCAGGCACAGTCTGCTGTTATTGATGGCTTGATCGATAAAGGATACGCTGCTGGTGGTGTGGATTTTTTCCAAAAGCCAGTCCGGCCAGTAGTTCTGTTTGCAAAAATAAAAAAATTTCTCGAAATAAATGTTAAACAGCAGCAGCTGGCTTTTGCAACTGCCAAAATTCAGGAGCAAAATCTTGAACTGGAACAGCAGGCTATCCGTGACAGTTTGACGGGATTGTATAGTCATAATCATCTCCGCGAGCAACTTGCAAGGGAGGTATCACTTGCAAGACGCTACAACGCACCACTTTCAGTCTTTTTTCTTGATCTTGATTTTTTTAAGCATGTGAATGATACCTGCGGTCATCCTTTTGGTGATTTTGTTCTACAGACATTTTCAAAAAGAGTTCAGGAAGATTTACGGGAATCTGATATTTTTGGTCGATATGGTGGAGAAGAATTTTTGATTATTTTGCCCAATATTGATCAGGAGAAAGCAAAGGTAGTTGCTGAAAAAATACGGAAAAAAATTGCGGATACAGTATTTGAAAATTCTCGTTATAGTCGATATGTGACCGTATCTATTGGAGTGTATTCTGGGTGTGGAGATGATGTGGCTGCTTCTGGAATGATTGTCGAATATGTGGATAATGCTTTGTATCAGGCAAAGGCGGAAGGGCGTAACAGGGTTCGTTATTATAAAGCACCGACGGGTAAAATCGATGGCTCTTCCGAACATGTTGATATGATAGAATCTTCTCAACAGGGACATCTTACAGCGACTGTGGAAAAAGCACGTGCCATGGCACTTGCGTCTTTTGAGGCGATGGTACATTCGCAGACTAGGGACTATGACCTGCTAACAGATCGGGATGCATTGTTTGCTAAAATAATTGGTTCTATAGCTGGTGAATTGAGGTTGCCTAAGCACCTCGTACAGTCTTTTCGGAGAGCAATTAAACTTCATGATCTCTTCAGATGTTATATTCGTGACTCTTCGCTTAAGTCAGAAGGTAGTTTGAGTGAAGAGCAGGAAGAGATGTTACTTGATCAACCACTAATGCTCATGGAATTGACCAATATGTTTGATTTTTTTGCATCAGAACGGGTGATCCTTTATGCCCACCATGAGTATTATAATGGAACGGGATACCCTGACGGTTTGAAAGGTGATGAAATCCCTATAGCTGCCAGAATTTTCACATTGGTGGATTCCTTTGTTGCCATGGTTGCACCAGTGTCTCAAAAATATCGGAAAAACAGTAAGGAAGTGAAGGAAGAACTAAGGAAATGCTCAGGCACTCAGTTTGATCCAATCTTGGTAGATATATTATTAAACACTCTTGAAAGATGCGATTTTTTCGAAAACGAAGGAGGGCTTGCGAATGCTACTGAGGAATAACCCTAAACCATGTACCCCTCATGGCGCGGTTAAGACTTGTGTTGAAAATTTTGCTCCTTTGCCCACAGTTGCCATGCGGGTTATTGATATGATCGGAGATCCCACAACCACCATAGCGGATCTTGAAAATGTACTCCAGGGGGATATTGCATTGGTCGCATCGGTGTTAAAACTTGCAAATTCTGCTTTTTACGGTTTTCGTCGTCAGGTCGATTCGTTAAACCATGCTCTTGTCCTGTTGGGTAAGGATGAGGTGCAGAATAATGTGTTGGCTCGTGTGTTGTTTCAGGCATTTACCGTTTCAGACGAATATCAAAAAAGCATTATGGTGAGTGTGTGGAAACATTCCCTTGAATGTGCTTTGGCTGCTGAGTGTATTGCTGAATACTGTGGCGATACGAGGAAGATATATTTTCTTGGGGGCATACTTCATGATATCGGAAAATTTGTTATTATCCAGAATTTCTTAAAGGAAATTGAAGATCTTGGGCACTATGGAATGATGGTTGATGAAAAAAGTCTGGAACTGGAACTTGAGCGTTTTGGTTGTGGCCATAACGATCTTGGTGCTCAAATTTTACATAGGTGGATGTTTCCAGGCGAGCTTGTTGGAATGGTGCGTGAACATCATGATTTTACTGAAATTAAAAATCGTGAAAGACCAAGTCAGATTTTGATGCTGGCTAATTTGCTTAGTAAGTGGACAATCATAAAGGATGAGCATGAAGATGAAAACGAGGCGAGAGAATGTGCTCTGTTCAATCTTCTTTTATGGTGTGGAGGGGAATCCAAAATTATTCCTGGCGAAGAAGCTGCACTTGAACTGGAAATAAACTTTAGGCAGAGATTGGAAGATCGTGCGGACTTGCTCGAAATGCTGAAGATGTAAT
>JAOZTO010000366.1 GCA_029942265.1 Desulfocapsa sp. | reverse complement strand
TCAAATGTTTTCCTATGTTTTGGTTGCATATTTACCTATGATAATCATTATCGTTGGTATGTGCAGGCACATAACGACTGCACATGCAAATGGTAAGAAGCGCTCTGGTGTTCGTCTTGTGTTTTGCCTCTACGGTAGCACCTCCACCCGACAATTAGTCTCAACATACTCTTATCTCAGCAATAGTAGGAGAAAACTCTGAATCCATATTTGCCATTTGCCTGCGAATATTTGCTCGCAAATCAATAGCAGGTCGTAAACAAAATTCATCAAATTCTTCCAATGTTACAGATTCAAGGTTCGGAAAGAGCAATTTGAGGTAACCACTGGCCAAACGCTGTACAGCTCTGGTGTCCCGTAAATCTCCATGGGATTCTGTATGATCTTTTACAAAAGCCATATGTTCCTGATTAGACCGCAAGGCATATAATACCTCTCCAAAATAATCGGCTCGCAAGGCAAAGGACTGACAGAGTGAAGTAGATTGAATTCGAGGAAGTTCCCAACCTGGAACGAGAGCATGGAAGCGATCCAATAATGCTGTTGCATCATGGCCATTAAGCCAACTTGGCAACTCGCTAAAAAAGTTAGCATCTCTTGGACGACCATCGACAATTGGAATATTTCCAAGAATAACAAAGCCAGAATCTGATGAGCCATGAAAGCCCATAACTCGATATTCGCCAGACTCCAAATATCCTTTTAAGGCACCAACAATCTCTCCAACATTACTCAACTTAATTGTTTGGATTTCATCAAGTATAACTGCATTAAAATTTGATATAAGCCCTGCCTGCTTACGACTCATGTCATAAAACAACTGTGCTCGAGTTACCACACCACCGCTAATAAGCCACGCATGTCGAGAAAGTTGGCTATAGATGTATGATTTCCCGGTTCCCTTTGGAGCTAGTTCTATCAGGTTGACCCGAGGTTCAATCAAGGGGAGCAACCTTGTTAACATAAGCAGTTTTTGCCTTGTCGTATATTTTCGTTCGTCGTACCCCATGGTCCGAGTTAACACCACCAACCATTCTACCAAATCAAACTCTTTGCGCTGTTTCAAGAAATAATCCAGATCAATGCTTGCAGCTTGCATGGGATTAAAGGCTGTCATAACGACATCAAACTGATCAGGTAGATCTTGGGAGGGCATCCATGTTAACGTTCCACTTCCCCACACATTACCCATTAAAAGTAGAGGGTTGGCATCTACAATTGAATCCAACACTCTACCGGTTAAATCAAGAGCAGGAATTCGTAAATGCAACGTCCCTTTAGTCGGATGCACTGTTACACTGAATGAATCAAGAATTTTGAGAGGGTTACCATTGCGGATGTTATACATTAAGGATTCTTTCTGTTTTTTATCCGGCAAATATTTCGCGATGAACTGCCTTATCCCATCACTATTGACGCCCCCTTCACTATCGCCATATCTACTAACAAGCCAGTCAGACACAAAGGCTGGAATTACACGCCCAGAAAGTCCCACACTTGCAGCTAAGCCTTTATGTACACAAACATCCGGGAATGAACGGGAAATTTTACTATCAATGTATTCTTGGTTAATTTCAGATATCGAAGTCATCATCAAACTCTGTTGACATTGCACCTATTGTAGGCACTTTTAAGGTTATGGTATTTTCTTTCTCTCCAGCCATGCTTCTGAGCCGATATCGAATCGAAAATTCAATATTACTTTTAGTCTCATTGGAAGCATCGAAAGAAACCTGCAGTTTACTGGCCGTATTTTTAGCAATAGTCATAGGCAGATTAGAATCTGCTTCCACTCCCCTGATATCTATTTCAACTATTGTTACCGAATAACCATTGGAATTGGAAATATTTAACCCAAGCGTGTTTTGAGTACGTTTACGAAAAATTTCGCCTTCAATGGAAAAATTTAACGGCACAAAGGAAGGGGCTGGCTTGTCTTCGCTTAACAGAAACCATGGAACCGCAATTTCTTGAGGAGAATAACCGCCATGAGTAGCTCCCTGTGGACGTTTATTAAAACAGGAATAGCCGCAAGGCATAATCATCTCGGAATCTAAACCATACAAGTCGGGACTTAATTTCCAGATCTGTTCTGATTCAAGATCTTCAATATCCTCCAATGCGTAATCGACAAAAGTTCGTGCCTTACCTTTCTTTTCAGAACCAATTCTTAAGATAGCAGCTGCTTTAGGGATGACTGTATAGCCATGATCACTACAAACAATAGCCTGCAATGATTTTCCATACATCTCCTTATAATCCCTTAGACATTGAGCGATTGCTCCCGCTTGTTTACGGATATATTCACTATACTTTTTCTTTCTAAGGTGCTGCCGTATATTTGAATGAAGAAATTCGCGATCAAGATGATTATCCAGATAAAGGTATACCTTGGCAGGTTCCTGGATAAGTTCAAGCAAAGTTCCATCTTTATCGGTTTTTGAGCGAATAGAATCTCCAGAAACAGCAAGATGCTCTTGTAGTAATTTTTTATAATAGGTAGCCGTTGGCACTTCATCGCCAATTTGTTCTTTCATCTTCCCTGCCACCAGCGTAGGTTTTGCAATATATGTTTGGGTGGGTAAAAATGAAAAAAATGGAGCCTGATCACTAAAAGGAAAATAGCCATTATCCTGCATTACAGGTAACAAATCCTCGGAGGCACAAAGATAATCCAGACCGTCAAAAACTACCATGAGAACAGGCTCATCAGCAAGAATACGATCTTTGAGCTGAGCAATCTGTCTGTAAGCCATTCCCTCCCCTTTAAACAACATTTCTTGATAATGGCACCTAAGCCATTTCTCAAACTCTGTAAGATAAGTTACTGTTGAATCAACTTGACCAAGTAATGAACAGGAATCATAAAACGGTAAGTATTCATTGGCCAACCAACACTGAACTTCAGCAACAGTACTATTCTCTGACAACGAAGTAGGTTTGGGGGAAGGTATCAGTTGTCTTGCCAATGAAACTACTTCAGGAAAATTATATTTGATTAATTGCTCATACATCTCCCGGCTAATTGCGCACTCCTCACGTAACTGTAGACGTAGCCGTTCCAGAAGGAAATTCTTCTCAAAATCCAACTTACCGGAGATAAAAGTCATTGCCTCTTCAGGGAAAGCCTTCCATCTATTGACAAGAAAAGATCTGGCAAATGTCGCGATAGTTTCAGGTAACTGTA
>JAOZTO010000365.1 GCA_029942265.1 Desulfocapsa sp. | reverse complement strand
TAAAATACTGAGCAATTACTACAAATCTTAACCATATACATACAATAATGAAAACAATTCAAGTTGGCCTTATCGGCTTTGGCACCGTTGGAAGTGGTCTTGCCCAGACACTCTTTGAGCAAAAAGAACGTTTGCAGAAAAAAACCGGGGCAGAAATTGTCCTCACCCAAATTGCAGATATAGTAACAGAGACGCTCCCTGAGCAATTCGCAGACGTCAAGCTTACCAAAGACGCCAATGACATCTTCACTAACCCCGATATTGATATCGTAGTTGAGTTAATTGGTGGCATGGAACCAGCAAGAACCTTTATGCTTGAGGCTATAAAACATGGTAAACATGTTGTAACCGCGAACAAAGCACTACTTTCTGTTCATGGTAAAGAGATCTTTGAAGCTGCGGTTGCCAATAACGTAGAAGTTGGCTTTGAAGCAAGTGTGGGCGGAGGCATTCCCATAATCAAGTCTTTGAAAGAGGGACTTGTGGCCAATCGTATCAACTCCATTATGGGTATTATGAATGGTACTGCCAACTATATCCTCACAAAAATGTCCGATGAAGGTGTTCCTTACAATGATGTCCTGAAAGAAGCCCAGGAACTCGGATTTGCAGAAGCTGACCCCACATATGACGTGGAAGGTATTGATACGGCACATAAACTTGCAATCCTGATGACCATCGCCTACGGCAAACATGTCCATCTCGATGATATTAACACCGAAGGTATAAGCAAGATAAAACCCATTGATATTGAATTTGCAAAAGAGTTTGGATGTCGAATAAAACTGCTTGCCATCAGTCGTCACCACGGTGATCATGTTGAGGCACGGGTGCATCCTACTATGGTTCCCAAAACGCATATGCTTGCAAATATTAATGGTGCATACAATGCTATTCAATTTAATGGCGACACGGTTGGCAACGTTCTTCTCTATGGACTTGGTGCCGGTATGATGCCTACAGGCAGTGCAGTTGCTGCAGATGTTATTGATATTGGAAGAAATATTCTCTGTAATTCTGTGAACAGAGTCCCTGCCCTTTCTTATTTGCCTGAAACCATCGGTTCCCCAAACATCACCCCCATGTCTGATTTGACCTGCCCTTACTATTTTCGCATTACTGTAATCGACACTCCTGGCGTTCTTGCAACTATTGCAGGAATATTCAGCAAACACTCCATCTCTATCAAGTCGGTCATGCAGAAAAGCCATAACGAAAATGAACCTGTAAGTATCGTTATGCATAGCCATACGGCAAACGAAGCCGCTGTCCAAGACAGTATTGCCGAAATCGATGCCTTGGATGTATGTACCAAAGCGACAGTGAAAATCCGTATATTAGCAGAAGACGAATAGAATCATTGCGGAGTTACAAATGAAATACCTTATCCTTGTAGGCGATGGCATGGGCGACCTGCCAATTGCTGCACTTAACGAGCAAACCCCGCTTGAGGCAGCTCCTACCCCAATGCTTGACGAGCTGTGTCAAAACGGAAGACTGTTTTTGACCCGTACAGTTCCAACTGGTTATCCGCCTGGTTCCGACGTGGCAAATCTTTCGCTTCTTGGGTACAAACCAGAACTATACTATACAGGACGCGCCCCCCTTGAAGCAGCATCTATGGGAATACAGCTTGCAAGTGACGAAACCGCATTCCGCTGTAACCTTGTGACATTGCAGCATGAACAGGATGGCAAGGTACAACTCATCGACTATTCGGCAGGCCATATCTCAACCGAAGAATCCCAACAACTCCTGGAAGCGCTTGAGGCAGAATGTTCAACTGATCAGTTTCACTTTAAAGCGGGAATCAGTTATCGCCATATTCTTGTAGTTAAAGGTGACTACCCACAAATGGATACCGTTCCGCCCCACGACTACATTGAAAAGGATGTCACAGCTCCATGGTCACGCTATATGGCGAATCAGGAATGGCAAAAACTCTTGACAAAGGCAGGTCGTGTCCTTGCTGAACACCCTGTGAACATCAAAAGAGCTAAAAACGGCAACAATGAAGCAAATGGAATTTGGCTATGGGGTGAAGGAAAGTTGCCGTCCATGCCCACTTTTAATGAACGTTTTGCCTTACAGGGAAGTCTTATTTCCGCTGTAGATCTGCTAAAAGGTATTGGGGTCAATGCTGGACTTGAGATCCTTAATATACCCGGTGCAACAGGATATATAGATACCAACTATAAGGGGAAAGCAGATGCCGCCCTTGAGTGTTTAAAAAACAGGGATTTTGTCTTTGTCCACGTAGAAGCTCCGGACGAGGCAGGACACCAAGGAATACTTAAGGATAAGCTACAGGCCATCGAAGATTTTGATGCAAAAATTGTTACTCCTATTGTGCTGGGATTACGAGAACGCGGTGAAGATTTTCGACTTGTTGCCACCATGGATCATTACACACCGCTATCCATTCGTACCCACACAGACACCCCTGTTCCTACTATTCTTTACGACTCAAGAGAACAGGATCAGGGAAGCGGCCACGTTTTTTCCGAACAGACTGGAAACAGCGAAGGAGAAAAGAAAGATGGTACTCTTCCCGACGGAGAATCTCTTGTAAAACTTCTATTACAGCAATAACAATGAATGACATGAGCCATCGCACAGTCTACCGAGTAATTTACGGTGATACCGACGCCGCTGCAGTTGTGTATAATGCCAATTACCTCCGCTTCTTTGAAATCGGACGAAGCGAACTCATGCGGGCAAAAGTCTGTAGTTATCGGGAAATTGAATCGTTAGGAATTCTCCTGCCTGTAACTGAATGTTTTATTCGCTACAAAGCATTTGCCTGCTACGATGATCTGTTACTGATTGAAGCACAACTAGCCGAGCTCAAAAAAGTGAGTTGCAAGTTTTCCTATCGGATTCTTCGTAAAAACAACGAGTCCGGTAAAGAACAACTGATCGCAAAGGGATATACTGTCCATGCTGCGGTTGGTCGCGACGGAAAACTCACCCGTCTACCCTCAGAGCTTATTCCTCACCTGCAATCCTTACTGCCTTGAAGGTGTTTAAAAAAAATAGCACTTAATGAGAAATACTCATCAGTTTTCTCTTGACACCACCTCCATATCGTTATATATTAGCGCTCGCAACGCGGGGTGGAGCAGTCTGGTAGCTCGTCGGGCTCATAACCCGAAGGTCGAAAGTTCAAATCTTTCCCCCGCTACCACAA
>JAOZTO010000364.1 GCA_029942265.1 Desulfocapsa sp. | reverse complement strand
ATGCTTTGAATGTCCAAATGAACGAATATGAGGCACATCTGAACAGTTACAGTTCAGTGTTTTGCCAATTATCGGGGTGCTCGCTGAATATTACCAAATCAGAAGCTTTGGAGTAGCAGGATACAATGAAATATCTTGATGAATATCGGGATCAGGCACTGGCCGAACCCCTCCTTAAAGAGTTACGCAAGAGTGTTACAAAACCATTTCGGGTTATGGAAGTGTGTGGTACTCACACCATGTCCATTTTCCGTAGTGGTTTGCGAACGTTACTCCCTGAAGGGATAGAGTTGATTTCAGGGCCAGGCTGTCCTGTTTGTGTAACGTCCGCGTCCCATATAGATGCTATTCTTGCCATGGCAGAATTGGACAACACCAGAATCGCACTTTTTGGCGACTTGTTCCGGGTTCCCGGCAGTAGCGGCCTTTCCCTTGCCAATGCGTCTGCTGAAGGGGCAAAGATTGATATCGTCTATTCACCAATGGATTGTATTGGGCTTGCTCAAAAACATCCAGATGAATTAATTGTTTTTCTAGGTGTCGGTTTTGAAACGACAACACCGGGTATTGCTGCAACAATTCTTGCAGCAAAAAACAGCGATATTGATAATTTTGTTGTGTTCTCTACGCACAAAGTAATGCCACCACCTTTACTGGCATTACTTGATGATCCAGATCTCAAAATTGACGGGTTGCTATGTCCCGGCCATGTAAGTACTATTATTGGTGCCGGAGCGTATCAACCTCTTGCAGATAAATACGGCTTGGCTTGTGTGGTTGGTGGTTTTGAACCGGCTGATATTTTACAGGCTTTGATTTTACTAGCCAGGCAGATTGCATCCGGAGAAGCCAAAGTGGAAAATGCCTATACCAGAGCTGTTCGCTGGGAAGGAAACAGTCGTGCTCAGACAATGGTTGCAAATATTTTTGAGCCGGTTGATATGGAATGGCGAGGATTGGGAGTAATTCCTGCAAGTGGTCTTGGTACTAGAGAAGAGTACTGTCATTTCGATGCCGAAAAACGATTACATATAGAGTTTAGCTCAGCAGAAGAACCAAAAGGATGTCGTTGTGGGGAAATTTTGAAGGGAAAAGAAAATCCACCCCAATGTCCGCTTTTTGGAAAACGTTGCACCACAGCAACCCCAATTGGCCCTTGCATGGTTTCAAGTGAAGGAACATGTGCAGCTTTTTATAAATACGCAAGCTGAATACAATGAATATCCTAGCAAAGAAAAAAGTCCTTCTGGATCATGGTAGTGGTGGAATTGCAAGTTCAGAGTTAATTTCCACCCTCTTTTTGAAACATCTTGATAATAGCATTCTTGCCTCCCTTGAAGACAGCGCAGTAATGGAAAATCATCCAGGGAGACTTGCCTTCAGCACAGATAGTTATGTGGTCGACCCACTCTTTTTTCCAGGTGGAAATATCGGAACTCTTGCAGTTCATGGTACTATTAATGATCTTGCCATGCGTGGTGCAAAACCTCTCTGCCTGAGTCTTGGTCTCATCCTTGAAGAGGGATTTGAACTTGAGGAGCTTGAACGTATAATTATCTCCATTGCCAAATGTTGTAAATCCGCAAATGTACCTGTTGTTACAGGCGATACTAAGGTTGTTCCCAAGGGGAAATGCGACAAGATTTTTATCAACACTTCAGGAATTGGTATTGTCGAAGACGGGGTGGATGTTTCCTCTGCCATGGCACAGGAAGGTGATAAAATCATCCTCTCCGGTTCCATGGGAGATCATGGAATCACTATCATGACAAGGCGTTCAGGCATCAGTTTGGATGGTAATCTGGCTAGTGATTCAGCGGCCTTACATGATCTTGTTGCTCTGCTACTGGATAAACTTCCGTCTGGAAGTCTGCACACACTTCGTGATCCGACACGTGGAGGAGTGGCCACATCGCTTAATGAAATCGCATCAGCCGCAGGACTTTCAGTGGAAATTGCTGATCAGGATATTCCGGTTACAACAGAAGTGCGGGCAGCTTGTGAGATCATGGGACTAGATCCGCTGTACCTTGCCAATGAAGGAAAATGTCTTGCATTAGTTACAGCAGAACAGGCAGAGGATGCTTTACGTCTTATGCGATCTACAGATGTAGGAAATGATGCTGCAATTATTGGAAGTTTGAAAGCAGGAAAAACAGGACAGGTTATCCTGAAAACAGCCATTGGTGGCTCCAGGATTATTACTCCTCTTCACGGAGAACCTCTTCCAAGAATTTGTTAATAACAGGATGGGCGAAGGTGTTATTTCGACACCATCAAGGATATTTATTAAATGGAAAAAGTAATCAAAAAGGCAGGCGTTCTTGGGATTGGTAACCTTTTACTTTCTGACGAGAGTTTTGGACTCCATGTCATAGAATATATGGAAGAACACTATAATGTTCCAGACACAGTGACTCTTTTTGACGGGGGGACAGCCGGAATTTTTATGGCTCCTTTTCTGGAAGATCATGACCCTATTTTTGTGGTGGATGTCGTAAATCTTAATGGGGCAGAACCCGGTAAACTTTTTACATTTTCCGCAGATGACGTGAGAAGTGGCTCCATGCAGGTACGAATGTCACCACATCAGTTGGGAATTGTCGAGATACTTGATATTTGCAAGTTGCGTGATGCGTCTCCCGAGTGTGTTGAGTTTTTCTGCGTCATACCAGAAAGCATAGCAACAGGGCTTGAGATGACGGATGTGGTGGCAGCACAGGTTGGGAAAATAGCTGGTATATTGGTGGAACGATTACAAAAAGAAGGATATGAAATAACAAAAAAAGAGAACGATAATGCATGAAATTTCACTTGTTCAAGGACTCCTTGGGCAACTTGATGAGCTGGCCAAAACACACGACAAGAAAAAAGTTATCAGTGTGTGTATGGAGATAGGCCCAAACTCAGGCGTGGTTATTGATTCTTTCCAGTTTGGTTTTGATATACTCTCCAAGGAAAATCCTTTGACTAACGATGCAAAATTGATCATAGAAAGTCCCATGGCCACCTATCGATGTTACAGTTGTGGAATGGAAACAGAAACAGAAAAGAGACCTGAATGCTGTCCTGATTGTTCAGAAATCCTGCTTACTGCCGAAGGTGGAGATGACCTTATTCTTCGCCAGGTAGAAATGGAATAAATGTAACTATTCAGCTGCACCCCATCTTCGGTCATTTGGACATTCTCACAA
>JAOZTO010000363.1:1416-3199 GCA_029942265.1 Desulfocapsa sp. | reverse complement strand
ATAACGCAGGAGTTCCCCAAGGCGCTGTCAATGCCTTCTTTCCAAAAGTCACAGCAGTTTTACTCGAATTAAGGCTACCAGCAGTGTTTGTAGAGTAGGCTGCACATCCTGTTCCACGTTCAGCCCAAACTTTTGTTGCGAAGGAGAAATCACCTTTTACTTCAAGCTTTAAGTCAGAGGAAGCGGTATTAACCATAGCAGCCCATGCTACATTACCGGCAAGAGCAGTACCAGCTAAACCTTTAATAGCATCAGCAGATCTTACATTCAAATTGATACTAGCAACTGCACCAGCTTTTTTATCACCTGTAAACTTCATTGCTCCGCTGGACAGGTCAATTACACCATAAGTATCACTACAACCACTAACTCCATTACAGGTTGTATCGGCAGCACGAGCTATCAGGGCAGGTGCCCATTCAACCACGGAACCTGTTGTTGTTGCCGCAGGTGTACCTTGGGCAGCAGCTAATGCTGTAGTATCATATAATCTATAGGTACATGTTACATCATCATTGCCTCTGAACTCTAATGTTGGTGAGGTGGCGGCGGCGGCAAAATCTGTATACCCCATACCCACAAGTGTAGTTTTTGATAGTGCTCTAGCTAAGGCAGCAGCACCAACACTATCAAATCGTACTGAACTGGTTGTAAGACCACCAGCAGTTATGGCCAAAGGAGCACCAAAACTAGTTGCTGTAACAGTGTCAAATGTAGGAAGTGCAGTAACAAAATCAGCAGTACATTCAAATTTAAATACCGGAACGGCACCAACAACATATGCCTTTCCTGCTTTTACATTAATGATATCTGAATATGTAGCATCTCCACTAATCTCGCTTGCAAACGTTGGCATTCCTGAACTATCATTAAGATTAACGGCTGCAAGCGCATTACCTGCAAAACCAACTGTTCCCAAAACAGCAACAGCCGTAACAACTTTACTTAAATACTTTTTCTTCATCTCTTTCTCCTAATTAGGAATTAATAAAAAAGGTTACCTTTTTTTGATTTTATCGTACCCCTTTTCCAAAGTTAAAAAAACTACGACAAAACAATCTATGTTCTACTTAAATCATATACCTACCAACAATTCAAGCTTTTTTTTGTTTTTTTTTACAATGTGGTTCTTTTTCTTTCACAAAAAAGAATGAAGGTGATCACAATTCATTGTATACTTAAAGAGTTATATAAACTTAATTCAGCTTAACAGACTGCCCTGCGCCACTATCTTTCCCCTCTTCACCATAAGACAATCGCTCAAGATATGCTTTGGTTAGAGATTTTGCTTCAAAATCACTATCAACTATATAAGGAATTATCATCATTACCAGCTCTGTGCGCGTGCCAGCTGCACCCGAGACACGAAACAGACCACCTACTAGAGGCAGATCCATTAATCCAGGAACCCCCTGCTGCGAGTTCGAGTGTTGGGTTGTTATCAGGCCACCAAGAAGAACGGATGCACCGTCACTGAGAGTGAGGGTGGTATCAATTTTTCTGTTAAAAATTGATGGGCTTGAGGTGGTGTTGGTATCATCCGGTGTTGTCTCACTGGCTTCCTGAGATATTTCAAGCTCCACCCTGTTTCCTGAAAATATAGTTGGCTTTACCGACAACAGTATACCTGTTTTTTTATACTGGGTTTCTGAAACCATCCCCGTTGTATCCTTATCTGTTACACTGCTGGAGGAAATTGCTCTTGCCACAAAAGGAAGCCTTAATAAAAATAGTGATTTGCCCAAAATGAATCGGGCAGGAACCACCAGGAAGGTGTTGGCAT
>JAOZTO010000363.1:0-1406 GCA_029942265.1 Desulfocapsa sp. | reverse complement strand
TCTTCTTTTCCCACTTCAATTGAAGCGTCTGTGCCGTTTTTTACCATCAGGCGAGGGGTGGAAAGAATGGAGAGTTTTTTCTTTTCGGCAAAAGCATTGAATCGTGCAAAGATCGACCCTGCAGTATCAAGTATAAAAGAGAATCCACTACCACCTAGTGGAAGGCCTCCCTCAGAGGTATCCAAAGGTGCTGTACCAAATTTTGTATCCCCAGCACTTACTGACCAGTTTATACCAAGGTCTTCCCGATCATCAAGGGTGATTTCGGCAATAATCACCTCTAGTAGAACCATTCTATCCGTTTTATCCATGCTTTTAATTACGGGTAGCATCTGATTCCACCTGGCACTGCTCCCTTGATAGAGAATTGTGTTCCTAACGGGATCAATTATAATCTCACCCTTTGATGCTACACTTTTTCTCTCTGCTTCGCCCACAGTTTTTCCTTTCTTTGCACCAGCAATAGAAGTACTATCCGCTACTACAATGTTACTAACAATTCGGTTTAGCACATCAGCAATGGATTCTGCCGTTGTGTGCCGCACCTGATACAGAAAAATTCCTATGCTTTCCCCTCTGCTGCTCACCGTTTTTCCGGGTTTATCCAAAGATTCTATCCATTGCCGGATATGATTTAGCATCTTGGGACTTGATGCAAACACCAGCAGTGCGTTAACTTCCTTCACTGGCAGTAAAATAACAGCAGTTCCGCTTGTTGATTCACCAGCAACAACACCTTCGGCCGCAAGAATTTTTACGAGTTGGGCACTTAGCGCAGATACCTCAATAAACACCGGATCGACTCGCAGGGAATACCTGCCACGCATATGAGGCTGATCAAGTACCCTCACCATCTCTGATGCCAGGGAGACCAGAGTATAATCCCCTTTTAGAAGAATGGCATTTCGCTGGGTACTCTCGTAAATTTCCAACGGCTGATCTTTAAATGCGGTGCGTACCCATGTGGCAACCATAGTATTTCTCACAACCTGCAATTCAATAAGCTGAAATATAGGGCGATGCGAAGCTGGCACCTGTGGCAATGTACGTCCACTGACAAGCAGTGGGACTTCACCTGGCTGTTGGTCTGCAAGGGTGAAGCTTAGTAGATCATCTTCTATAAAAATCTGTACTCCATACTGGGCGATTATCTCAGTTGCCAAAGTAAACAGTTCTGTTGGGCTAATATCTGCCTTGGAACGGATGGTTACCAGATCTTCCTTGTCTTTTAAATCTGGTGGCAGTGTAAAGGAAACATTGAGAATATCACCATAAATATGGTTAATAAATGCCGGAAGAGGCATATCCTTAAAATTTACGGAAAGCGGCTCGCCATCAAAAATAATATCCGGCTCGACCTCGGCGTTATCAAACTGCTCTGCGACTGTATTGGCTGCAATAGTAGT
>JAOZTO010000362.1 GCA_029942265.1 Desulfocapsa sp. | reverse complement strand
AGTTACAGTTCAGTGTTATTCCAAATATTGGATGTTACGTATTTTGTAATTATGCATATCATAACATTTTTTCCTCATCTTACAAAGAAAGCTTTGTGAAAACACACATCCCCCTATTATGCGAATAAAAATTGTTGCCATAAACGGACGTTACACCCATTCCAGCCTTGCATTATTCCATGTTCGTAATGAATTGGAAGCACACTGTGCTACTGTTTCCACCGAAATAATACAGTTAACCATACGTGATCCAGGCTACGAAGTACTGTTACGTCTCAGTAAAGGAAAACCCGATGCTATTTTTTTTTCAGCAGCAGTGTGGAATTCAGATCAGGTAGAAGGATTTATCAGAGATCTTCATATTCTTATGCCATCCTGCCTGCTGGTTGTGGGTGGTCCACAAGCTGAAGTGATTGGCGATAATCTGGCGGTAGGCACATGTACAGTTGTTCGAGGTGCTATTGAAGCAGTACCTGCTCAATTTTATACTGATTTGCTTGCTGGTTCTTTGCAAGATTTCTATGGTGGGTCATTTTTTCACCTGCAAGATAAGAAAAAAAAATTCATATCTCCTTACCGGGAAGAAGATTTTGAAGAACACTTACAAAATAGAAATATTTATTATGAAAGTTCCAGAGGGTGCCCATTCTCCTGTTCGTATTGTCTCTCATCAGCAGAAAATGGAGTGATCCATAAAGATCTTTTGCAGGTAAAGCGTGAGCTGGATCAAATTATGCGCCACGATACAAAAGTGCTGCGATTTGTTGATCGTACATTTAACGATATCCCCGACAGGGCATTGGCCATATGGAAACACGTTCTTACATATTCTGGTGACACATTATTTCATTTTGAGGTAGCACCTGATCGTATCAGTGAGGAAATGCACGAGTTTCTGGCAACAGTACCGCCGGGACGATTCCAGTTTGAAATTGGTATCCAGTCAACCCATGAACCAACCCTTGCGGCTATTAACAGGCGAGTTGATCCTGGTACAGCACATAATACGGTTTCAAGGCTTGCGGCCTTAAACACCATTCACCTTCATGTCGATCTTATTTTGGGGCTTCCCTTTGAGACGAGACAGAGTTATCTGAAGTCATTTTCTGATGTTTTTGCAATGGCACCTCAATATATTCAGATGGGATTGTTAAAACTCCTCCCTGATACAGTGATGAGCTCTGAAGCTGTGGGGTATGAGTATCGATCTAGTACGAAACCGCCATATTCTGTTTTGGCGAATCAGTGGCTGGATCAGGAATGTTTACAGGATCTTTACTGGTTTTCCGAGTGCGTTGAGAAATTTTACAATAATAGATACTTTCCGTCTCTGTGGGCATATTTACACCGCATTAATGCAGATATTGTCTGTTTTTTCCAAACACTCCTTGAAATAGCTATCAATAAAAATCTTTTCCAGCTGGCTGCAACGCAGGAGTTACTGTGTACGTTACTGGTTGAGGCTACAAGCAATAGAAATGACTGGGAACATATCCGCGAATTACTTATCTATGATTGGCTGCGTTGTGGAAAACGGAATTTCCCTGGATGTTTATCTGTTGATTCTGAGAGTGTGCGTACATTGCGAGATAAATTGTATCAACAGTTGCCTACTGATATTCTCGGTCTTTATTCAAAGAAAGATAGAAATCGTTTTTTCAGACAAACTGTATTTTATTATTTCGAGACACCTGAGCCTGCCTGTTTTGCCTTTCTGCAAGAACGGGAAGAGAGCCTTATGCGCTTACAGAAGGCTGTTTTATTGCCACTTGGAAATTAGAAAAAAAAAAAATTGTGTTCAGATGCGGAATGAAGTAGAACAGCATTAAATATATATCATATCTGACTTGTAAATTACCCACAATATGTCCATCTTGCATAGGATTGTGACTAGAAGGAGAAAAACATGACCTCATATCGAATCAAAACAATTAACGCTATTGCCCCAGAAGGTTTGGAACTACTCGGTGACGAGTATTCAGTAGATCCTTCAGATGAAAATCCACATGGAATTGTAGTTCGCAGTTCACAGGTGGACGTAGATGATTATCCGGACTTACTTGCATTGGCAAGAGCCGGAGCTGGTGTCAACAATATCACTGTGGATAAGGCAACCGCTAAAGGTGTATGCGTATTTAATACACCAGGCGCCAACGCCAACGCTGTGGTCGATCTTGTTTTCCCGATGATTGGTATCTGGTTACGGAATATCTATCAGGGAATAGCTTTTTGCAAATCTCTTGAAGATGTGCCACCAGATGAGGTCAATGCCAAAGTCGAGAGCGGTAAATCAGCATTTCGTGGCGTGGAAATTGCCGGAAAAACCCTAGGTGTTGTCGGGCTTGGGCAAATCGGTGTGAGACTTGCCAATGCCGGAATACAGCGATTTATGAAAGTATATGGATTTGATCCTTCCCCAAGTCTTGATAATATTCACAACCTTTTTTCAGAAGTAACTGTAACCCGTGCCATGGCCGATACTCTTGCTCAGGCAGACATTGTCAGTCTCCATTTGCCGGTGAACGACCAAACAAGAGGCATGGTTGATGCTGATTTTATCGCCAAGATGAAACGTGGAGCTATTCTCATTAATTACGCAAGAGGACCTATTGTCAATGAAGAAGCGGTGATTGCCGCTTTGGACTCTGGCTATTTGAAAGCCTTTATCTCTGACTTCCCAACACCAGCTGTGATCGGACATCCCAAAGTACTGACTACACCACATCTTGGGGCATCAACTGCGGAGTCCGAAGGTAATTGTTCCCGTATGGCTGTCAGAGAATTATCAGCTTATTTAACTTATGGAAACATTACCCATAGTGTAAATTTTCCCAATTTGGAGTCAATACCAGCTGACAATGTTCATACCAGATTGATAGTTATCAATAAAGATGTACCGGGCATGATAGGTTTTGTAACAAATGTTATAGGGGATCATGGTGCCAATATTATGAGCTTTAAGAATGAGTCCAATGGCAATGTTGGCTATAGTATCATTGATCTTGATTCTGCCCTTGACCAGAAAATAGTGGCTGCGATTGAAGCCAATGATGATGTTATCAGAACACGGCAAATCATTTTTGACTGATCTGAATTTTCTTCCTTTTTTCGTTATTCTTGGGAAAAGTCGAATGTGTAATAACAGGTTCGGCTTTTTTCAAACCTTATCATGGTAAAAACAGATGTCTGCTTAGATAAATGTGTGTCTTATGATGACACAACTCTGCAATCACTA
>JAOZTO010000361.1 GCA_029942265.1 Desulfocapsa sp. | reverse complement strand
CCCTTGTGGAAAGTCAAGTAACGTATTGATTTCACAAAACAATATCGGAAAACGGCTGAACTTGGAAAATGAGCTGTATTTTTAAGGTGTTACCATGACTCGCAACATAAGGGACAAGTCTTGAAAAACTACATCTTAGAGGGAAATGTGGTTTTTCAAGACTTGACCCCGCCGTTTTTGCTGTTCGTTTGCTACCTATATGCAACGTTTTTTTTAAGTATAGATGGCGGAACAAAGGGCAAGAAAGATGTCCAGGTTATTTAATGTACGTTCCTAGCCACAATCAAAGAACAATTTCCGTCCCTTCAGTGGCAAAAAACACTTCTGTGTCGCCAAATTCTCCAGGAGCGCAGTATGTTTTTGCCATCTCATCAATTTGGGCATCAGTACGATCTGGGTCATGATGAAACAGTGCTAGTTTTTTCACGCCCGCTCGATTGGCCGCAGCAATTGCATGCTCGAAAGTTGAGTGTCCCCAATTGACTCTGGATTTATATTCTTTTGCAGTATATTGAGAATCATGTATCAATAGATCGGCTCCATTGAAAAAATCCTCCACAGCAAGGTTCTGCTCTTTGGCAACCTCCTCCCCTTCTAAAGCCATGGCCTCATCATATTCCGGATGGTCAGGGTCTGTTATAAATAGATTTCGATAAGGCTCATGATCGTAGCAGGTGCAAAGAACTTTTCCTTCATGTTCAAAACGATATCCAAGGGATGTTATGGGATGATTTAGGAATTTTGTAGTCAAAGACAATCCTCCACCAAGATCAACATCAGGTTCTTCCCGTAAACGACTATAGGTGATATCTGACGCTAACTCACTTACATTTATAGGAAAATATCGATATTTCATTTGGCCGCCCACGACATCTTTTAGCGGATCATCTTCATACGTTACAGGGCCATGGACTGTCAATGCAGTACCAGGTACATAAATAGGAGTAAAATACGGAAATCCCATAATATGATCCCAGTGCGTATGAGAAAGGTATAAGGCCAGCTTTAAAGAGCCATTGGGAAGATCATTGCTCATCATGGCATTACCAAGTTCTCTGATTCCAGAACCGGCATCAATAACTATGATTTCCTTTCTGCCCTCAACCCGCAATTCCAAGCAAGCTCCGTTACCCCCATATTTCATGGTATGAGTACCGGGGCACGGAATAGATCCCCGTACACCCCAGAATTTCAGTTTCATCATTGTTTCGTCTCTTATATTTGAAGAAAAATCTGTGCTTTCTCTATTTCATCTTCCACATTTTGGGCAATTGCGCCAAACATTTCCCAGGTGAGTCCTGTCAATTCAAGCATTTTTATCGTATCACTCTCGCAAGGAAAGGGATCTCCTGCATACCCAAAATCGAGAATATTGGCATAGGTATTTGCCAGTCCAACGTAAGCTGCTCGAACTCTGTGTTCCTCCGGTGCATCCATCACATTATGATGAAAACTGATGGCACTGCTCATGGCCTCGTTCAACTGCCATTTTTCAGCAATTTGCTGTCCGACTTCCTGGTGATCAATTCCTAACAGTTCCCGTTCGACAACAATAAGAGGTCGCTGTTCCTTTTGAACCATCTCAAGCACATCAATATACTCATCACCGAATGGTATTTTACCCAGATCATGAAGTAAACCAGCCACAAAGTATTCTTCACACTCCATAACAGGGACACCATTTGCCTTAGCCAAGAGCTTTGTACAGACACCGGTTCCAATAGAATGAGCCCAAAATTTCTTGGTTGGAAGCGCCCTTGATTTTTTTGCACCAGATACGGAACGTATAATAGCAGTACTAAGTGCCATATTTTTAACTGTATTCATTCCCAGCATTGTTATGGCACGAGTAAGTGAGGTGACCTTATTCATGAGGGAATAGTATGCTGAATTGATAAGCTTCAGCACTTGACCAGTGAGAACAGGATCAAGAGAAATTACTCTGTTCAACTCGTTGGGCGAAGCATCAGTGCGGCTACAAATTTCCATCACCTTTCCAACAGTTGTGGAAAGACTTGGCATTCGTTTAATAAATCTATTTATGGCCTTCCTGTTAGCTTCTCTGTCTATTTCCGTCACGCAACATCCCAAAAATTATATAATTAAATCAGTACGTTTTAAATAATACGCATATAGCACTATGCACAGTTTATCGCAAGCAGATTAAGAGGTCAAGAAAAGAAAAAAAATGACGAATACGGGTGCGACGAAAAAAATTCAGAATTATACTGTTGCCTAGAAAGGAAATAATATGGTAGGCAGGTAAATATTCGGCTAGCACCCTACCTTCGTTCGATCCGGCTTATTCACATATGAACTATATAGTTCACAGCCGGATCAAACAAACCTGGAGCACTACCCAAACATTTACAATTCAGTGGTTGAGCCTATTTTTGAACCCAACCCAAATATTTACGTAGGCAGAAATAATGGAACGATTTATTCGCACACGCTGCTTTCTTGGAGATGAAAAATTTAACCTTCTCCAAAAAGCAAAGATTACTATTGTAGGGCTGGGAGCAGTCGGAGGATATGTCGCTGAAGGACTGGCAAGAGCAGGAGTCGGTCACTTACGACTTGTTGATTTTGACACCATACAATTATCCAATATCAATCGACAGATATTGGCACTTGAAAATAGTATAGGTCTGCTAAAAGTTGATGTTGCACAAGAACGGATTCAGATGATCAATCCTGAATGCCGTGTGGAAGCCATGAAACTCTTTGCTGCCGATGAAACGATGGATGAAATCCTGACACCTGCCCCCGATATTTTGATTGATGCCATCGACTCACTCAACCCAAAAGTTCAGCTCCTGGTTGCTGCCCACAATCGCAATATCATGACATTTTCATCAATGGGAGCGGCACTGCGAACAGATCCTTCCCAAATCAAAATTGGAGACATCATGAGCTCCAACCGATGTCCACTTGCAAAACACGTTCGAAATCGGTTGCGTAGACAAGGAATAGAAGGTGGTATTCAATGTATCTATTCCACTGAACAAGTCCATTTTTCGTATCAAGGCCCTGAAAAAAATCAGCCCCCTGCCTCAGAGTATGAAAACAGAGGGCGCAAACGAAATGTCCTTGGATCACTTCCAACTATCACAGGGATTTTTGGTTTGACACTTGCCAATGAAGTTATTCTTCAACTCACAAAGGACATATAGTGCTGGAACAGTCAACAGTCATTCTTAATTAAAAAATCGAGCACGGTTTCTTCCATAATCTCAAG
>JAOZTO010000360.1 GCA_029942265.1 Desulfocapsa sp. | reverse complement strand
ATCAACAAACCACAATGGACTGGTGCGTCCTTTTTCCGTGTTATTTTGTTGATTTGACTAATATACTAACCTTCATCCATGTAAAACAGCCAACTCTCAAACGATTCTTTCGGCTTAAAAAATAGTTTATATACAACCCCCCATAGAGACTTTGCTATAGTAGATATTCTGGGAACCGCAGCTCAGTCCAACAACATTTCATCAATCATCCCGTAGCTCCTCCAAACAATTGAGGTATCCCGAAGCTCAGATGTAGGATATTATTAAGGGGTTTTTCTGGGGTGGGACGAATGATAAAACGCTCTCTGTTTGTATAGTTCCTTATTCTGGAACTATACTTATCACTGCAACTTTTTTCGGGTTTAAGTATTGCTTTCCATATTTTTTCATATCCTCAACACTATTTCCCTCAAATCCATTCAAAATAGTTTTTGGCCACTGGAGCTTTTCTGGATAACGGCTTGACAATGACAGCACCGAATTAAGCCAGTAACTGTTATTTCTGATCATATCCCGTATGGATGTCAGCACCGGTTCCTTAGCACGTTCCAACTCAGCTGCAGTTATATTTCCCTGCCACATATCCCTGGCTATACTAAGAACCTCTTTTTGTAAAACTTCGATCTGAGCAGGATCAACAATAAGATTTGCCTGCATTACCCCATAGCCTTTATGCACCCTACTCGCAACATTATAGACTCTTGGTGAATAGGTTGCGCCAAGTTTTTCACGAATTACCCGTCGCATCTTATCAGAAAAAATTTCTGCCACCAAAAGCATACTTCTAGTGCGTTGAATATTCCAATAATCATCTGTTTTCCAGGCAAGTACCAACATTGCCTTATCTATTGACGATGGAACAGTCAAAGCAAGACTCTCACCTTTCGGGAAACTGATTTGCGTTTCAGGGAACACCAGATTGGTTCGATCAGTTAGAACAGAAAAATATTTTCTTGCAAGAGCAAGTATTTTCTTTTCATCAAAATCTCCTACAATTGAGATCTCAAGACTACTGCCTGAAACGGTGGGAAGATACCAGCTTTTAATTTGTTCAATTGGTATTTGTGAAAAATCGGTCCAAGATGGAAGACCGAAATATTGATTCCCGTCAGCAAGAAATGATTTACCATAAAGTGTCATTGCTCCCTGCACATCCGATGCCATACTCTCGTAAGATTGTTTGAACCTATCCATACTCACCTGATATGCATCATCTCCCACAGTGGCATCGGCAATCAAACTCTGGATCACTTGAAATAGTAGCTCAGCATCTGTATTTAGAGACCGCCCTTCCCAGCTAAACGATGCGGAATTCACCGCAAACCGTGTTTCAACACTTGATCCAGAAGTAATTCTGTCGAGTGAACTCTGGCTAAGTGTGGCAGTGCCGGACTGTTCTATTACCGTCTCAGTCAATGCTGCCAACCCAGGGATAGTTTCAGTTTGCTTGCCACCTCCAAAATCAGCTGAGAACTGTATTGTATTTTCCTGAAAATCAGTCTTTTTCAGATTCAATATTACATTGTTGTCGAAGACAAACCGTGTAACACCAACATCATCAAATTTTTCCTGGCTCTTCACAGAACCGAGTGTATCAAGATGAAGATAGGGGAAATTCTGAAGTCTTTCACCAGCATAAGCAATAACATTCCCCTTACCCGCCTCTTCATAAACAGATTGGATTGTGGCGAGCGAGTCTTTTTCTTCCGGAAGAACGGCGTTACCATTTACTTTTACCAGACGACCTGGATGAGACCACTCTTCCCGAAAACTTTCTTCAATCCGAGCAAGAGAAATTTCTTGAAGTATCGTGTCAAGTAATTCTCTTTCCTGCTTAGGCGACTGCATGACTTTGTTCCCATTCACAGACCGTATAATAGATGCTGCCAGCATCTTTGAATTGCGACTACCAGCAGTGAGAATTGCCGTATCGTAACCGACAATCAATTCTTTTTTTACACGCTGTAATTCATCTTCTGTAAACCCAAATTCAAGTGCCTGCCGTAATGTTTTTTCGATGAGAACAAGACTCTCTTTCCATTTGTCTGGGGAACTCTCAGCACCAATGGATGCGTAGCCGATCTGTTCCAGAAATCGTCCTGAATAGATATTGGCAGTGGTGAATGGTGTATCGCTTTTCATCTCAAGATCATCAAGACGTAATTGTACAATTTCATTGGCAATATACTTAGACAAAACCTTACGTTCAAATAGTATCGAATCATCCACTGTCTCCACATTCCACATGGATTCTACGGAAACCTGAGTGGCACCTGTTTCCGCTTCGTGATGATAAAAGAATTCTAATGTATTACGATTTAAAGCACCTATTTCAGGACATTTCGGCTTATCACCTGCTGCCTTGAGACCTGCAAACTGTTTTGTAACAAGTGGTTGGATTTCTTTTGGATCAAAGTCACCTACCATAACAAGTACCATATTGTCAGGACGATACCAGTTATCGTAAAACTGTTTCATCAGAGTGTGATCTGCCGCATTCAAAGTCTCAAGAATACCGATTGGCATTCGCTCTGGCAGTAATGTTCCCCTCATTGAAAATTCAATATCTTTCACCTGAGCGCGATACGCTGCTGAGTCACGACTTCGTTTTTCAGCAAGAATTACTCCCCGTTCTCTGTCGATTTCCGTTTGCAGCAATAACGCCCCTCGTGCATAGTCGGAGAAGACGAGAAGTCCCTTTGCGATCTCATCCGGATTTCCATGGGGAAGAATAATATCGTATACGGTTTCATCATAACCGGTATGTGCATTGGTATCTCCGCCAAAACTCATACCAATCGATTGGAAATATTCTATTAGCTTTCCTGGGGGAAAATGTGTTGATCCGTTAAAAAGCATGTGCTCAAGGAAATGCGCAATACCCCGCTGAGCATCAGTTTCGTTTAAGGAACCAGCTTGAATGTTCAGCGACATGGCCACACGATTTTTCGGTTCCGTATTTTTCATGAGCACATACCTAAAACCGTTATCAAGCTTTCCAAAAAGCATACTCGGATCAGGTGCTATATCACTTTTTTCATGGGGCCAAGCTGTTGAGAAACATTTACTGTGAGACACTGACACCAGCGCAGTAAACACACAGCTATACGCAACAAATACAATTATAGATATTTTTTTATGCAAAAGCATTAGCTCTCCTGTTCGTTTTTTTAACGTAACTTGTTCAGCTGCACCCCATCTTCGCCCATTTGAACATTCTTACATAGCAATAGTATGCTTCAAATGTCCAAATG
>JAOZTO010000359.1 GCA_029942265.1 Desulfocapsa sp. | reverse complement strand
ATGTTACAATCCAGGGACAGATTCTCTCGGAAGTTCAGAATTTGCAAAGAGACACCGGGACAGCAATCATTTGGATCACTCACGACCTCGGAGTAGTTTCAGAACTGGCCGATCGCGTGGCAGTCATGTACGCAGGGTTGATCGTTGAGGTTGGAACTATTGACGACGTGCTCGACCACCCGCGCCATCCCTACACTAGGGGGCTTCTGGATTCTATTCCAGCTGAAAACGCACCGGGTACACGTTTACATCAAATCGACGGTTCCGCACCACGCCTTTCTGCATTTCCTGTCGGATGCCCATTTAGACCCCGTTGCTCACGCAAGGTCAGTACCTGCAAAGACTCTTTGCCGACATTGAGCAAAGGAGATTGTGGGCATACCTGGCTCTGTCATAACCCAATTCCCGAGGAGACTCAATCATGACCAGTGCCCCGATTATTGCTGTGAAGGGCTTGTCACGAAAATTCCAGCGTCCTCCAGTTCTTGCCGAACGCTTGCTGCACATGGCCTTTAACTCAAAACTGCCGCCGATCGTCAACGCCGTCACAGACGTGGATTTGACGATTGAACGTGGTGAGGTTATGGGGCTTGTCGGCGAATCCGGTTGCGGTAAGTCAACATTAGGACGGATGATTTCAGGTATTTTGCCCCCAACTGAAGGGCAAGTCGTTTATGATGGGAATGTCACCAGCGACCTCTCAGGTGCTGATAAACTGGCATATACACTTGCTGTTCAGATGGTGTTCCAAGACCCTTACGCCTCGCTCAATCCACGACAAAAAATTGGTGACATGATCGCTGAGCCTCTTCAAGTACACGATATCACCAAGAATAGCACAGAAACCATTGCACGTGTGGATCAGGTATTGGGTGAAGTAGGCTTGGACTCCGACTACAAAAGTCGTTTTCCGCATCAGTTTTCCGGTGGACAACGTCAAAGAATTGGTATCGCCCGTGCGCTTGCCGTTAATCCTAAATTTTTGGTGTGCGACGAACCTATTGCAGCATTGGACGTTTCGATTCAGGCGCAGGTCATTAACCTGTTCATGAATTTACGGGATAATCATGGATTCACGTATCTGTTTATCAGTCACGATCTTTCAGTAGTGCATCATATAGCTGACAAGATTGCGATCATGTACCTGGGTCGTCTGGTAGAACTTGCCCCAACCCGTGAACTGTTTGCAGAGCCTGCTCATCCATACACCCAAGTACTGTTGGGGGAAATTCCTTCTATTAAACGTCGTCGCCGCAAATTTCAGGTGGTTAAAGGGGAATTGCCCTCACCATTGGATCCACCGCCAGGGTGTACCTTCCATCCTCGCTGTCCGCATGCGATGTCCAGATGTAAAGAAGAAGCACCAGACCTGCGAATAATCTCCCCAGGAAGGCGATGTGCATGTCACCTGACTAATCATGATTAGAGGAAAATGAAGCATCCTTTCACCCTGTATCATTCAGCTAAAAAATCAATTGCATATCGTGAATGCATATGGGAGCCTAAAGGAAGTACACTTTCATCAATATAGAATTCAGGCATATGGAGATTACATGGTCCTTTTTCTTCATCTGCTGCCCCCAGGAAGACAAACACTCCCGGATATTTCGCTAAAATTTCCCCGTAATCTTCACTTCCAAGAAAAGGTGAAATTTCCTTATTTTTTTCTTTACCAACAATACTTGATGCGATTTTTTTAAACCGCTCGAATGCTACCGTGTCATTAATAACTGGTGGAACACCGTGCATAGGAGAAAACTCAACGGTAGCTCCATAAGCTGCCGCAATATTGGTTGAAATACGTTTCATTTTTTCAAATATAACACTGCGTGTTTCTAAGCTGAATGCACGGACACCTCCTTTTATGGTAGCTTCTGACGGGATGATATTTAATGCACTAGAAGGAGATTCAAATACAGGCCCCACTACCGAGCATATTTCCAGTGGGGAAATGGAGGCGGGAATAGCTGTAAACTCAATAAGAATTCGTGCGGCAATCACAACCGGATCAATACATTGATCCGGTCGGGACCCATGCCCACCTTTACCTAAAACACGTACTGTCCAACGACCGTTGGCGCTCATCATGGGGCCGGCACAAGAGCTAAAGAGACCTGCTGTGTCGTTTGCCATGAGATGTATTCCAAATACAGTATCTACACCACCTTGTTTTTCTAAATAATCAACAATAAAAACGGCACCGGCACACACTTCTTCAGCTGGTTGAAAACATAAGAACACCTCACCATTAAGGATTTTCTCTTTCCCCTTCAAGTACTTGGCAGCTCCTAAAAGCATTGCTATGTGACCATCATGTCCACAAGCGTGCATAACGCCATCATTCACAGAACGATAAGGTACGTCGCTTTTTTCACGGATTGGCAAGGCATCTGTGTCAGCACGTAGGGCTATTTTTTTATCCCCCCTGCCTATCCTACCAACTACACAGTTTTCACGTATGCGGTCATATTCTATCCCCAAATCTTTGAGTTCTTGCTCAATGCGATCTGTCGTTTTTATTTCCTCCATGGACAACTCAGGATATTTATGGAAATATCTCCTAAGTTTAATGATATAGTCACTACACTCTTTACTTTGAAAAAAGCTATCGTCCATTTCTAGCTCCTAAAGATGATAAGTAGCTACTTTTCATCCTTTGTCATGATTATCTGTTTCAGTTTTTCATTGTCTACCTACAACATAAACAGGCTATCTTTCACACCAAGCAAGATAACACAAACTACTGATTTGACAATTTAATAGTGCTTTTTTACAATAAAAATGTCATCGAACAAATCCATATGACAGCGTCCTGTAAAATCTATCACCCTCAAGTCTTTTATGCCAAATCCGGATTTTGATAATATTACAGTTCTGATTGAAAAAAACCAAGAGATCGCCAAAAAAATCAACAATGTTAATCGAAACCTCTTCCCCTTACCAGTCCAACATGTCATCACATGATAGGTAAAAAATCACACTGTTAGCAGCACTCTGTCCGATCCAGACCGCTTTTCTTTTACATGATTACCACCCAAACTCAGGTAAATCCTAACTCGGAACTGTAACCGACCGATTTTATACCGATAAATACTTCTTGGGTACATGCAACTTTTACTTACTCAATATGTGTGAGGTTGGCTGATAGCAAGAGTTTCAGCGGTTGATAATAATTTCAACAAATAGTTACCTGTGCTTTAGTGGTAATCATGTTCTTTTATGCATTAATGTGGGTTCTGTCGCAAATTTACCTTTCTCTTGGCAATCTTGCTAACCTCTGCTAAA
>JAOZTO010000358.1 GCA_029942265.1 Desulfocapsa sp. | reverse complement strand
CAACTCAGGCTCGTGATATCATCGGAGGCGTATCGCCATTTGGCATTCGCTATAATGATGAAATGCGAAACAACATTAAATCTGAGATGGGCGACCTTCGAAATTCTATCGAAGCTGCCATTGAAGATTTACCACGCAGAAAGCTTAAACTTGCTGCATAACCAAAGGAGAGAATCCATGAACACATGCATTATTACAGGAAATCTGGGCGATGATCCAGAAGTTGTTTTCCAAGATGGAGAAAAGCAGATCACAACATTTTCCATGGCGTTCAAGTCCGGTAAGGATAAGACCAGTTGGATAAAAGTGAATTGCTATAACCGTCTGGCTGAAGTAGCAGAGCAATACTTGCACAAAGGTGCAAAGATTGCTGTTGGAGCTGTCCTCGACCAGAACAAATGGGAAAATGAGGATGGCGAATCCAGATCTAACCATCGTCTTTTGGCTAATACTATTGATTTTATCAAGACTGATGGTCGTGGTTTTGATGATGAAGAAGCACCCTTTTAAAGGAGAAGAGAATGAACTCAAATCAAATTATTCAAAGGACAAGCAAATCGTTGAACCTGAAAGTTTTCAAGATCGATGATGGTATGTTCTATGTTGAAAATTCAATAGGTAAAATCTGTTACCGTGTGAACCTAGATGAAGGAGTAAAGGATTGTACCTGTCCTGATTACCAGAAGCATATTAACCGAGATCCCGATTTTCGATGTAAGCACCTCATTGCTGTTTTAAACTCCAACGGTGACTCGGAGCAAGTAAAGTTCCTGAAACGCCACAAACCTAAACTGGACAAAAAGTTTATCACCCAATTTCAGGGTAAAGACTTTGTCTTGTATTCAGGTCTTCTTGACCTGGCTCACCAAAAAGGAATACTCAGTCTAAATGTAGACGTAGAGCAATTCCCAAGTAAGGATAATGACAACGTTGCTATTTGCAGAGCGTCTGTTGAATCTGTTACCGGGGAGCTTTATGTTGAATGGGGTGATGCTAATCCCAAGAATGTGAATCGTATGGTGGCTGCACATATTATGAGAATGGCCGCAACCAGAGCGAAAGCTCGTGTACTACGCGACTTCACAAACATTGGCATGACCTGTATGGAAGAACTCGGTGGTAGTGATGATGCTGATAAAAAATCATCTGCCAAGTCAACACCAAGAGCGAAACCTGTACCACGGTCAAAGCCACAACCCAAATCGACACCACAGAAGAAACCAAATGCAAAACCAATTCCAATCAAGAACCAGACAGCAGAAGGAAAACCATCAATTGCTCAATTAAAGGCCATTGAGAACCTTGCTGCTCGTCGTGGTATTAACCCAAAAATGCTTGAAGGAATGGCGGTTGAACAATTCGGCTGTACCTACAAAAGTATTATGCCATCGGATGCTGCTTGCTTTATTAGATATCTACAGAAGTCTGCGTGATGGAGAGTAAAGCACAACACACATTAGCGGTCAATCTGGAACCGTTTATCACTGGTGTAACAATTGCTGATAAACAACAAATTCGAGGTCTTGTAAAAGAGAGAAATGAATACAGGTGGTTACTTGATCGATGCCTGTATGCCTTGAATGATATTCCAAATACACCTCTATCTGATGGTGTATCAACTTATGCGTTGGCATCTACAATAAGTGCGACTTTCAGGAAGTTTGACTGTCGCTAATTTCCAATAACCCATAAAGGTAAGAGCAAGACCAACAGGATAACTGCGTCTTGCTCTTGCCAAAGGAGAACACTATGGAAATCCAAGAGTTACGGAAATCCCCACACCTTTCCGCATCCAGTATCAATTCGTATCTGGAATGCGGTTTACAATATAAATTTTCACGAATAGACAAAATTAAACCGGCTTTTACAGCTGATGCATTGGTGTATGGATCTACCATCCATAAGGCCATTGAATTTGTTCAGACCAATCGTTTGTTCGGAGATTCCACCTCTGTTGAAGAAGCAAAGGAATTCTTCGAAAAACATTGGAGAAAAGCTGCTGAAGATAAGGATTATATCCAGTATCGGAAAGGAGCCTCGTTCACATCATTGTTGAATCAGGGAAAGAAACTGATGGATGTATATGTCTGTAATTTCCCTGACAATGGATACGATGTTTTGGCGTTGGAAGAACCATTCCAATTGAAACTGAATGATGTTGATATTCCGATTATCGGTGTCATGGACATGGTGGAACAGGATGAATCCGGTACCATCATTATTACTGATCACAAAACAGCTGCAAGAGCTTTTTCCAGTGATGAAGTAGACAAGAACTTTCAGCTTACTGTATATCACATGGCAGCATTGAGTAACGGTTATGCTGGACGTGATATTGTGATGAAGTTTGATTGTCTGATTAAGACCAAGGTTCCACGGTTCGAGCAGGTTTATACTGTTCGATCTGAGGAAGCTGAACAACGAGCAGTTAAGAAGATTAAATCTGTATGGGATGGCATCTGTAAAGGAGTGTTTATTCCTAATGATAATTCCTGGAGATGCTCTACCTGCAGCTACAAAAGCCATTGTGAAAAATGGCACGAAAACTAAAAAGGAGGAGTTTATGATTGCTTTAAATAGTGAACAACAAGCCGCTGCTGACTTCCTTCATGGAGTCGCATCAGTCGTAGCTGTCCCAGGAAGTGGTAAAACCTTAACCATGACCAGACGCATTGCAAACCTGGTGGATAACGGTGTTGCCCCTGATAATATACTTGGGCTAACTTTTACCAGGAACGCAGCTATGGCAATGCGGAAGAAGCTGGAACCAGTGCTGAATAGTGACTCTAAAAGAGTCACACTGGCCACGATCCATTCATTTTGCTACACATTATTAAGAGATGAAGGAATACCATTTGAACTATTGACTGGAAAAAATCAGTTGCGGTTTATCAAGAAAATTTTGTCGAAACTGAAGATCAAAAATGTATCTACAGGAATTGCCGTTCAAGAGATCAATACCGCACAGAGTAATCTGATAACTGTATCAGACCTCTGGGATCTCTACGAAGGTGATCCAAATCTTATAAAGTTTGCCAAGATCTATGAAAAATATGAACAAGACAAATCTAAAAACTTGTTGATGGATTTTAATGACCTGCTGAGCAAGTCCTATGATTTATTATGTAAGTCTGAGGATATTTTGGAGAAGTATAAAGAAACTTATCGCCATATATTGGTGGATGAATTCCAGGATACTAACCCAGCTCAAATGGCCCTAATAAACCTCCTGGTTGGCAAGGTAAGGAATGTGGCCAAAATAACTTCCTCAACTTCTCTGAAAAAATTGACATTA
>JAOZTO010000357.1 GCA_029942265.1 Desulfocapsa sp. | reverse complement strand
GAATTGGTTCTGCCCTGGGGTCACTATCGATATGTTGAGGCTGACCCATGCCCATAACGGGCGTGCCGCTATCCATGTAGTCGTCCACAAGCTTTTTGGCCATTTCATCAACTGTTTTACCGTCTTCCAGGCCCTCTTCCATGTATTTATTCAGCATGTATCCATGTGCCGCACCCGGGCCATGAACTCCGCCAAAGGTAGAGACAGCTGCTGCTATACATACCGGGAGATTTGGTCTGCCTGCACTTACACCAATAGCTCCAACAGCTGACGGTGACATTGAGTGCTCTAGGAAGACGCCCATTTCATACTTAAGCATCTTCTCTTCTTTTTCGGTGGGAATGCGGCTCTGAAAAAGTACAAACATGGCATCGAAAAACGAGTAACCTTCTTCGGCCAACTCGTTCAGATTGTAGCCACGCATTACAGTCTCTTCTTCAGTTTTGTAGGAAATTGCCGTCTTCCTGTCTAAGGTCGGCTCTCGGGTCATTTTTTTACTCCTCTGTTAATGGCGTTAGTTTCTAAATTTTTAATTTAACTGCTTTTTCAGTGTTCGCTCCGGTTATGCAAAATAGTGTAAATTCAGAGGGTGGTTACTTGCCCAATGCAAACGAAATTACATTACCAGTGCAATATTATAAAACAGGCACTATAAGTCAAACTAATAATAGTAATGTAAAGCATGACTAAAGGTTATACGCAGCGGATGGTCGGGTTACCGTTTTTGCAGAAGATGTTGAAAATAAATGTCAAACATGATAGGCATCGTACCCCAGAACTTGTATTTGATCTGATTCAGATGGATGGGTGTGCCTTACGCTATTTTAAAATCAAAAATGACAAGGGAAATTGGCAGAAACCAAACGTGACAAACTAGTAAAAAGGTCAAACTATAGATGGCTAAGTAAAAAACTCCATATGCTAGCCGAATATTTACTTTTTCCATGCTAAATTCCTTGACATTCTGCATGTTTCCCGATAACTGGTATTTCGTGTTACTGTCATCGACAATCATAATAATCGTACCCCTTAAAAATTGGTTTTGCTAACATGTCCATCCCATTAAAACAGTTCGAAGAAGCCGGAAAACGGCTGAAAAACATCCTTAAGCCAACTTCACTTATCCATAGTGATTTTCTTAGTGAATTGTATGAAGCCGATATCTTCATTAAACCAGAAAATCTGCAACTAACCGGGTCATTTAAGATTCGTGGAGCGTTCAACAGAATTGCATCTCTTTCGGCACAACAACGTACGCAGGGCATCATAACGGCTTCTGCCGGAAACCATGCCCAGGGGGTGGCACTGGCCGCACAACTCTTGTGCAATGCCGATTCACGCAGTTGCACCCGTGCCACCATTGTTATGCCGGAAACCACCCCGCTGATTAAAGTTGAGGCCACTCAGAAGCTGGGTGCGTCTGTGATTATACACGGTGATAATTATGATGAGGCCTATGCAGAAGCTCGGCGCCTGGAACATGAACATGGCTCGATTTTTGTACATCCATTTAATGATCTCGACGTCATCATTGGCCAGGGAACCATAGGTCTGGAAATTCTTGACGAATGCAGCGATGCAGATATTGTCTTCGTTCCAGTGGGCGGCGGTGGATTACTTGCCGGTGTTGCTGCGGCCATACAATCAGCCAAATCCTCAATGGAGGTAGTTGGCGTAGAACCAGAGGGTGCGGCAGGAATTACAGAATCGCAACGTGCAGGGAAATTGATTGAACTTGGCCATGTGGATACAATCGCCGATGGAGTAGCGGTGAAGACTTCAGGTGACCTCTGTTTTGAAATTATTCAGGCAACAGTTGCCGGAATGGTGACGGCCTCGGACACCGGAATTCTTAAGGCCTTGCTCATGCTGGTTGAACGGGAAAAACTCGTTGCTGAAAATGCCGGAGCCCTTTCTGTAGCAGCTCTTGAACGTTACAATATAAAGGGCAAAAAAGTAGTCTGCCTTGTCAGTGGTGGAAACATTGACCTACTCACCATTGCGGAGATGATTAACCGTGGCCTGGTCTCCCGTGGAAGGCTCTTCAGTTTTAGCGTCGAACTACTCCATAAACCTGGAGAACTGCTTAAGGTCGCTGCTATTTTGGCTGAACGTAAAGCAAATGTTGTTAAATTGCTCCACGATCAGTTCCACAATCCATCACATTTTAAAAGTGTGCGCCTTGATGTAACAGTCGAGACAAATGGCCCTGCACATGTGGATAAGATAGTCTCAGCTCTTCTCGACGCAGGGTATAATATTATCTGACATTCAGAGCATTATTTTAACACAATTAGTACCCTTTTTAGTTTTTTTTTGAAATTTTCATTATTTGACTTTACACCAGACAAAATCTGTTATAAGAGACGAAGCATAAGCTAATCAAACTCAAATTGATTAGATAAAATCTGGTGAAGTCTCAATGGGATCAACAGCTAAATAAAGGAAAACCTGAATGAATATTTTACATATCTCTGATGTGCATTTTGGGCCTCGACATTGGGAAGGAAATGATGAGTTATTGTTGGAAAAACTCAACTCGTATCATGCCGATATCGTCTTCAACACAGGGGACAGCACCTCCGATGGACTGGAAAGTGAGTATCAGGATGTAGGACAATTCCTGAATAGTCTTAATTGCGAAAACGTTATTTCAACTATCGGTAATCATGATAAACGAAATATGCGATCACATGAATACTTCAGGAAATATATATACAATAATGAGATTATCTCTCCATTAAGACCAGAGCTAACAACAAAGAAAAATATTTTTTTGCAGCGGGACATCACTAAAGTAAAAGAAAACTACACCGATCTTAACTACATCAAAGTTCTTACCATCAATGGGCTCACCGTTCTGATTATCTGTATAGACTCCAATCAACTTTCCGAAGACTATGGACTTGTTGAAGAAGAAGTTTTGAGAAAGATCTCTAAGAAAATCAGTCGGATCAAATATGACACGCCCATTATGCTGATCCACCATTCTATTCTTGGCACAGATGAGGCACCGCTCAAAAACTCTCTCACCTTAACTGACTTTGTCAGGGAACACAAAATAGGCCATGTTTTCTGCGGTCACACCCACCAATTGGACTTGAGAGCGACCACAGATCTGTACCTGAATCACTCTTTTAACCAGTATATGGTTGGTTCATTGTCATCCTGCAATCATAAAAACGACGATAATATGTTTTTATTTATCAAAAACTTTGCCACCGCTGAAATGCAGGTTTATGTGATAAGAATTCTTCTTGATGGAGATTCTATGAGCTTTAATGAAGAATTGGTGATGGG
>JAOZTO010000356.1 GCA_029942265.1 Desulfocapsa sp. | reverse complement strand
GTTTATAGTTTGCCCGCAATTTCGGAAAAAGTAGCGCAAAATAATCGAACCCTATTTACTTGCCTTTGTGAAGATGAGCCAGGGAGTTTCAATAGATATTTAGGGAAGGCTGTCTGTGATTCTGAGGCATCCTGTCCACCCATGTTCACAGTTGATTGTTTATGGGATTATTTTGCGAACGATGTCAAACAGCAGGAACGGACTTTTTCAATTTATCGAGATTTTGAATATCTCAAGTCCCGATTGGACGATGACGATGAATTGGGGTTACGAATATTAAAAGCTGTTTCTATTTTTAGGGTTACAAATCCTGCTAGAGTGAAGGTAACAGAGGGAATTCTTACCTATTCTCTCGATATTCCTACGGAAAAGCAACATGCTTTTGGTGAAGAATTAGCTCGTCATTCTGATTTGCAAAATGAGAGTCATATTCTCATGAAACTACAGTCTGATGGTTCGTATCGTCCTGCGGTAAGTAGTGCGACAGAGTCTCTTATTGAGAAAGTTCGCAAGTTGCTAAATGATACACCGGAAAAACTTGGTCAGAGTCCGGTACAGTATTTGAAAAAGACGTTGTGGACAGGTTTACCGGTCAGTGATCACTACGATGCAACTCGCTATGGAGACGATTTTGGTGTTGTGCGACGCTTGTTGATTGAGCCAATAAGTATGAATCAACTTAAGGAGAGTCTCCACATATTGACTAAAAATCTGGGTACCGGAGCGTACCTTGATGGGGTCCTCTTGGTTGTACTTTGCGCTAATAGTAGTGAGATAGAGGAGGCCAAAAATATTGCTGCTACACAATTAGCTGATCAAAAATATGATCAGTTAGTGTTGGCAGTGCCGAAAGAACCAGTGCAGCTCTTTGATTTGTTGAAACAACATCAGGCTTTGACTTATTTGAAAACGAATGAGGCCAGTCTGTATGGTGAGGGTGGGGAACTTTATGAGGAATGGCGTATTTGGGATGATGATAAATCAGCCCAACTCTCAGACACGGTTGGGGATTTGTTTGCGCCAGAAAAACAGATGCTTGATTATTTTTGGCAAGGAAAACACAAAGTAATCATAAATAATAGACAAATAAAAAAAATGGCGTCTGATGTGATGGCTAAAGTTTTCCCTGACTGTCCGAAAATACTTGAGCCAAAATTAACTCTAGACGATTTTGGTGGTAATTGGGGATATCGAAAAGATTGTCGGGATATCATTATTAAGCTTACTGGGAAAGGAGCAGCAGAGAAGTTGTGGAATGAAACAGCCAATGCTCCCAGACATATTATTACCCAGATTTTTAAGAGTAATGGGTTATTAAGAAAGAACCAGGCAGGGGATTATGTTCTCGAGAAACCAGATGGTGATGCCTATAATGGTGCGTATAAGACTTGGGAATGTATAGAGAAATATTTAAAACAAGCGCGTCGTCAACCAGTGGCAATGAAAAACTTGGTACAGGCTTTGCGTAAGCCGCCTTTTGGGGTGAAATGTCGAGTTATGCCTCTTCTCTTTGCGGCAGTTGCTCATAATGAGCTGTCTTTTGGCAATATCTCTTTTGAGTTTCAGCGAAACGCGAATCACTCAGAGAAGATTACCACGATTGAAAGCGATACTCTGGAAAAGGTATTTGATACACCTGAAAAATACAAACTTATTTATGTAAATGTTAGTTCAAATCAAACTGCACTGATTAACGGTTTGGCGGAGATATATGATGTCGAATTTGCACCCGCAGATCCGCCGTTGGAACGAGTAAAAAAGGTAGGTGCTGTGATTGGAGAATGGTGGCGAGGAATCCCCAAGCACGCTCATTTGACCGAAGATATATCTGACGGAGCGTGGCAGTTAAGGGAGCATATTTTTAAACCTTTGGCTGCGCTGGATCCTGATATTGCAGAAATTTTATTAAAAGATTTTTTCGAACACGTTTTTGATGATGCCAGTCAGATTACTAAGAAGAAGGTAGTAGAAGGTATTGCACCATTTAAAGAAGAGTTTTTAGGCCTTCTTGAAGACCTTCGTAAGCGAATTGTGCTTGAGTATAACAATGTTTTTGATGATGGATTATCGGCATGGTTTGCAGGGCTACCGGAAGAAAAGCGAACTTATATTTTCAATGGTGAACCTGCAACTCTTGTTAATATTTGCCAGACGAACTCAATAATAGATGAAACCACTTTATTGCTGATTGCAGAAAAATTAACGGGCTTGAAGGTGACTTCTTGGGGTGATGATCTTGTCTTGATTTTTCGCGCTAAGCTTGACTCAGCCAAAAAGTTTGTTGATTCTTTTGTACCAACCACTGGCCCAGGACCGGGCCCCGAGCCTCCCCTGGATCCTGATCCTGAACCCGGGCAAGGGCGATTGAGTGTCTTTATTAACGGTAAGACTGAGATACGCACCTTTGAGACCTTAGACAGTTTATCACCCAACGGAGACGTCTTGGAGAATATGTTGAATTCAACCCTTGAGCAACTTGGTAAGGGACTGGATGAACAGGAGAAAATTGCAATTATCTATCGTATTCTTGGAAAGCATGTTTTTGGAGCATAGCGTATGATTGAGATTATTTGCGATGAATATAAGCTGTACAGTGCCAGTAATTTTGATCGTCTTGTTACAGAGTTGTCTCAATTTGAAGAAGAGCTGCTAAAAATAAAGGGTGCTGCTGAATCTGGAAGTTCGTTGCGAATTCTTGTGCGCAATCAAACCCTATTTAAATGGTTTGATGCGGCGAATAAATATGGTGCTCAGAAGACAACTATTAACCCTGTCACCATGCTGATGGATAAATTACGGAAGGCTGTTGCTCCTCGTTATTTAAAAGAACATCCTCTTTGGGTGGTTGAACTTGGTTTGCTACAAAAAGTAGAAGAATTACCTATTGAAAGTGAGACCGTTGAAAACTGGCTGAAAAGGGTATTATTAGGAAGGATGTGGACTGAAAAGGTCGTAACCTCATCGGAAGGATTGTCTGAAGTGGTTGCTTATTTTCTTGAACATCGGGAATCAGATCTTCACGATCTAGAGCTGCTGCTTTTGAGTGAGCATCTACAAAAGTGGATTCACAATAATCCTAATGACGCTGAATTCTTTTCTTGGCTTCAACAAAATCCTTTTAATCGAGCTAAGTATCTTGTGTGGGAGCAGCTTTTATCCCTGTTTCCTGAAGATCGGATTGCAGCTTGGTTGCAACAGGATAATATTTGGTCTGAACTTACCCAATTTCCAAATCGCTACCAGCTTCCCCGATTTTCTCTTTCTGTACAGTTACCTGAAACTATCGCGACATTTGCCAGATCTTTTCTTGTCAATAGATG
>JAOZTO010000355.1 GCA_029942265.1 Desulfocapsa sp. | reverse complement strand
TTGCGACAAGGTGGTTAACAGCCACCTGCTCTACCAACTGAGCTATCGAGGATTATAGCAAATACAGACTTAAACAGTATCAACAGCCTGCAGGGGCAAGAATATAAACGACCGATGCAGAGCTGTCAATATTTTTTACTCACTTTTCATTAAAAAATCACTTCCCCCCTGTCAGCTCCCTTAAACAATCAACTATTTTACCACAGCCGGAAAGTCTTTCAATATCGCTGTCACTGCTTTATTGATTCCCTTGGTTACAGCCTCGGGGCTTGATTTTGTATCCAAACGTTCTTTTCCGACACCGCGCCAGATCAGTTTATGCTGTTTAGGATCCAGAATATCCACAATCAGGGTTCCTTCTTCATATTCTCTGACAACGGTCTGGATTCTGTCACCCCAGAACGGATCCATGCCCAAGGGCCCATAGCCATATGGACTGTAGAAGTTATCCATTGTCTCGACCTGAATTTTTTTATCAATTGCTCCCAGCCAACTCACCATAAAGTCAGCAGAGTCAGCATCAGTCAACACATACCCTTTAGCGGTAAGAGTTCTTTCTACAGCGGCACGGACTCTATCAACCATGAGGGCATTGTTGATTCTAGCGTCATTGCTTGGTGCTTCTTTGCTAACAAGCCAAGCATATGTCCTGAGTGTTGAAAAATTATAGTTGGGATTATAATCCGTTGTGACGCTTAATGTGCTACATGCTCCACAAACAACCAACAGAGCGAAAAGTATTCCCGCCGTGAACACCCCCTTGGCGTCCCAGGATAGCAATCTCTTTATCATCGTTTATTCTCCTCACACAGTTTTTTTCAAAGTAAATATTCGGCTAGCACCCCATCTTCGTTCGATCCGGCTTGTTCACATATGAACAAATATAGTTCACAAGCCGGATCAAACGAACCTGGGACACTATCCAAAAATTTATAATTCAATGGTTTGCCTATTTTGAACCCAACCCGAATATTTACTTTTCAAAGGAAATTCTCTTAATAATTGGATTATTACATGATATTAGCAAGGTAGTAACAAATTTACAATCATTTGTTGTTGTTTCAAGGGTACCTTAATGACGATCAATAGCAAACGGAGCCCAGCTCTGACACACAGGCATCACCTCAAGACGATTTACATTCACATGAGGTGGACGCTCAACCAGCCAGCAGACGATCTCTGCAATATCTTTTGGGGTAAGCGGTTCGGTTCCATCATATACTGCGTCCGCTTTTTTCTGATCGCCCTGGAATCGCACCACAGAAAATTCAGACTCAGCCAGGCCCGGTTCAACATTTGACACCCGAATTCCCGTTCCATGAAGATCGGCCCGGAGATTATTGGAAAATTGCTCAACAAACGCCTTCGTTGCGCCATACGCATTACCGCCTGGATATGGCCATGAACCGGCAATGGAACCCATATTAATAACATGCCCCTGTCCACGTTTCACCATAATCGGTAACAGTGAACGAGTCACATACATCAAGCCCTTGATATTGGTGTCTACCATGGTTTCCCAATCATCAAGATCTGCATCTTGAGCAGGTTTTAAGCCAAGTGCAAGTCCTGCATTATTAAGTAGCAGATCGATATTTTTATGCGAATCCGGCAGATCAAGCACCATTTTCTCCACCTGCTTTCTCTCACGCACATCACACACTGCGATATGCACCGCCACATTGTTAAGCTGCTTTTGCAACTCTTGTAATCTCTCTGTGCGTCGTCCTGACAGCACCAGATTCCAGCCTTTTTCTGCTAACATTTCGGCACATGCCTTTCCAAACCCTGATGTTGCACCTGTAATAAATGCTGTTTTTGTCATTGTACAGCCTCCATATTCAAATATTCTGCAGCCCTTTTCATCTCATCATCGCTGAGATAAAAATGAGGCGCAATTCGTATATATTCTGAGCGAAGTGTTACTACAGTATTGTGTTTTGTGAGAAGTTTTTCCACTAATTTTTCTGGATTACATTTTGGAATAATGGCTAGAATCCCTGAACGTTCATGCTCAGAAAAAAGAAGTGGTCGAAAAAGATCAGTATCCAGATTTTTAAGAAAAACATCCTGTAAACGCAGTACTTCTTTCCGAATATCATCCATTGAATACTTGAGAAACACACCATCCAACACGCCATTCATTGCGGCAATATGTTCCCAGGAGAGTGTGGAATACTCAAATTTGCGACCATCCACATGGGGATTCCATTGATGATCCAGATACTTAGTTTCCTGCTGCATGACAGATGCACCTGCCATAGTTATTTCAATTTTCTCCCGAAATTCAGGACTGGTGTACAACATACCTGTTCCCCAAGGCCCCATAAGCCATTTCCAGCACGACACAGCAACGGCTGCAACATTACATTCTTCAGGATAAAGCGGTAAGCAACCCACGCTTTGAGCACCATCAATGATAAGATCAATACTGTGTTCTTTGCAAAATGCACCAAGGTGTTTTAAATCTGCCGTATAGCCGCTTGTAAATTGTACATGACTAAGGGCAATAACCCTGGTTTTAGCAGTCACATTACGTATAAGCTCCTCCATAGACCAACCACGGGGAGAGTTGATATCTGCAAAAGAGCCTGTTGGATCACTATCACCCAGCAAGACAAGCTTCACCCCTCTCTTTTCCTGGAGTCGCCAAGGGTAGTGATTACTCGGAAATTCATGGATATAACTGATTATTTCATCACCTGACTGAAAAGGATAGCCGTTGGCAATAAGACACATCCCCTCTGCTGTGTTGTGAGTACTGGAAATATTTCGAGCATCTGTCTTAAAAAGCTGAGCACATTTTTGATGAAAATCGGGTAGTGATTGAAAGTATAGTGGTAAATTACTGAGTCCACTTTCAGCCATAGCATCAAGAAATTCCTGTGCCGCTTCTTTTGCATGACGTTCCATGGGAGAAATCGCACAATGAGCAAGTAGCAAAGCATCTTTTTTTGCGGGAAAGGCGGTGTTGCTTTTATCAAAAGGGGTATTTTGTTGTTTCATTCGTTATTACCAAGAGTTGTAGCAATCTCTCGAAAGCTGTTGAGGCCTGATTCCAGATTATCAATAATTTTCAAGGCAAGTATGTCTGGATCAGGCAGATTATCCAGATCGGCAAGGCTTTTATCCTTCACCCAGAAGATATCAAGATTAGTTTTGTCACGGGCAATAATATCCTCATAGCTGAATTTGCGCCACCTGCCATCTGGGTTTGCTGCGCTCCATGTTTCTGTGCGTTTATGGCGGTTTTGCGGATTGTAACAGGCTATAAAATCCTGTAGATGTTCAAAGCGCATGGGGCTTTTTTTCGGGGTGTGATGG
>JAOZTO010000354.1 GCA_029942265.1 Desulfocapsa sp. | reverse complement strand
AGATGTATTGAGATTAAGAAGGGTTAACTGTTGAATCAAGCGGAACCAGTCCCCTGCTTATCATAGAGTGTCAATTCCTCCTGTTTCCCTGTTTACTGGGAAGCAGGAGGAAGTTTTAAAATATAAACGAAATATAGTTCTGGGACAGATTATGTGTCTCGGTGTCTTACCTACCACCCAAACGAGAATCAATGTGTCTGGTAGCAGATTGTAAATTTTTAAGCATTGCAGATGAATCAACGTGAAGGGTATTGAAGAGTTGTTTTGTCCATCTCAGAGCGCCTGAACTAATAAGAAAAACTTCTGGAATCAAAACCCATTCAGCAATACATGCACCACCGGAGCGTTCATGTTCTTGAATAGCTGTCGAAGTAATCTGCATAGATTTTTCACGAGTAAGTCGTCCAAGAGCCTCACCAAATTCTGAGCAACGCTGGTTACGTTTGTGAGCCATGGAGGAAGATGCACCTTTGCCTGTGACAGGTGTTTCGTATAACTCAGCGATCCCCGAAGAAGAAAGCAGGTTAACATTGTGGGTGATTTTTTCTATGCTTCCACCAAGTTGTCCGAGAGCAAGAATGATATCTCCCAATCCATCTCTGCTATTTTGCCAGGCAAGTTTTGAACTGTTCAGGTTAAGCTGAGCTGCGAAAGCTTTTCGTAGCGCGAGGCCTGTTTCCTTATCAAAGGTGTCAAGGGTGCCAACAGGGCCACCTAGTTGTACTTGCAATCCTCGTTGTGATGCATCGTTAATAGCCTCAATACGTCGCTTTAATTCCGCTGACCAGATAGCAGTCTTCATTGCAAATGTGATCTGTTTTGCATATTGGCCATTTGTTCGGCCAATCATTTGAGTGTGGATATGGTCTATAGTCAGGATATCAAGTCGTTTTATTATCTCCTCAACATCTTGAATAATAACACCTAGTCCTGTCTGCATTTGCAGAACCGTTGCTGTATCCATAATATCCTGAGTTGTCGTACCGTAATGAATTGATGCGCTGTGTTCTAATGTGACTTTCTCACGAAGTTGTTTAACAAATCCGACAATTGGCCTTCCCACAAGCAGTATGTCTTCTGATAGCAGATCAAGATCAATATCGTCTGGAGTTATAGAAGCCAGTGCCTGTGCTGCAGCATCGGGAATCAAACCCATTTTTGCTTGTACTAGAGCCAAAGTTTGCTCGATATGGAGCCAGGCAGATATGGTTGAAGAATCAGACCATATTGTATGCATCTGTTGGGTAGAAAACAGATCGCGGTACATTTTGCTGTGAAACATCTGTGCCTCCTGAGTAAACTACTATTCAATAGATTGGAAAATACCTCAATTAGTAGGGTACAGAGCAAACTTTATTTGAACAATGGCTAATAATAGATAGGTTTATGCGTTATTGATATGTGTTTATTGGTCAGTTATTGCCGATAAAGCCCATTGTGTTTCAGTGCAATATCTTCTGCTGTCTGTCTGGTTACATCAATAAATTGCCGAACTAACTGTCTGGGTGGATTTTGACGCAGATACAGAACGCCATAGGTTATTTTATAATCGGGGGCAAAAGGGCGAACAATAAAGTCTGTATTGTCAATCACATTTGCAATAAATGGATCTGTCAAAGCGATGCCCATATTTTGCAGTACGAGTTGGCAGGCTGATAACACTGTAGGTGTTTCAATCCGAATATCTGGTGTGATTCCAGCCTGGTGAAATAAATCATCGAGACGCTTTCGCATAAGCATTCTTTTATTTACAGCAATAACCGGGCCTGTGCCCAAATCCTCTATAGTAATCTGCTCTTTGCTGCTGAGTGGATGGGATTTGTGCATCGCAACAAGCAGTTTTACTGAAATAAGGTGTTCGTGTCGGATCAACGGGTGTTTGGCGGGTAGAGGTGAAAATGCCAGATCAAACTGATGTCCACCAAGCCATTGTGCGAACTGTTCTCGCCGCCTGATTTCAAGGTGGTAACGGATTCCAGCAATCTTTTTTTCGAATTTTCCAATGGCGTGGTGGAGAAGGCCATGGGAAAAGTGCGATTGGCTAAGCAAGCGTAGGCACGTCTCTCTATTATGGTAGATATCCTTGGCAATTCGTTCAATGTCGCCTATTCCCAATAATATACTTTCTGTTTCCTGATAAAATAGTTTTCCTTCCGCTGTGGGAATAAGGCGTTGTTTTTCCCGGGTGAAGAGTGGAAACCCGATATCTTCTTCAAGCTCTGCAATGAGTCTGCTGACTCTTGGCTGGCTACATTTCATCCTGCGAGACGCCTCGGTAACGGTTCCTGAGTTTATAACCTCACTAAATGCCTGTAATCGAATAAGTTTCATATTTATATTACCCTCAGTTATGCTGAAAACGAATAAACCTATATGTTATTGGCTATTGCCTGCATGAGTTGCACATTATAGTATCAATAATACAAAGGCAATACTATTCACTTTAAAATATGTCTAAGAACAAACAACAAACAACAAACAACAAACAACAAAGAACAAAGAACAAAGAACAAAGAACAAACAAAAGGAGAGAAGATTATGACCGCCAGAACACTGAATCTTACTGTCGGTGCTCTTTCATTGCTTGGAGCCATATTGATTTATTCGGCTGCAACTGGTTTTCCGGATCGTGCAGCTCTTATGCCGTCACTGATTTCTGGTATTTTGGGGTTTTCTGCATTGTCAATGATTATCAAGGCACTCAGACAGCCGAAAGGTGGAGAATCTGCTTTTTCTAATATCTCATGGCCAAAGCTTGCACTAACCAGTGCTGCATGGTTCTGTTTGATTATTCTTTCCAAATGGATCAATTTTTTCATTCTTTCAGCTGTTTTTCTTTTTTCAATTGCACTGCTTTTAAATGGAAAGCCACAAGACATAAAAGATACATTGCGAATTGCTGCATTCAGTATAGAACTCCCTATTGCACTCTGGCTGCTGTTTTCGCTTGTGCTTAATGTTAGCTTTCCCATTGAAGGAATATTTGAATTTTAAACCGACAGTTTACTGTCATACTCACATGCAAGGAGGATTGCACAATGAACACAATTAAGCACCCAGGAATTATTTTTAGTTTGTTTTTATCCCTGCTGTTACTTGCCGGAACAGCTGTTTCGAGCATTGCAGCAGAATATCCAAGTAAACCTATCAATGTTGTTGTCGGATGGGGTGCTGGTGGTGGGGTGGATACATTTACCCGTATTGTTGGAAAGTACGCACCGGAATATGTCGGGCAGCGATTTGTTGTATCGAACAAGAAAGGCGGTGCTGGACTTAGGGAGATGGAAAAAAATAATCATCCAAAACAATCGTTTTTACTACCACC
>JAOZTO010000353.1 GCA_029942265.1 Desulfocapsa sp. | reverse complement strand
ATATGTGAACAGGCCGGATCAAGCGAAGATGGGGTGCTAGCCGAATATTTACAATATTTGTGCGTCACAGCTGGGAGCTAAACAGTTACCTTGATTTGATCCCTTTTGGGTGTTACTGTAGGATAAAAGTAATACAAAAGGGAGGAGGTAATGCAAAGCTCATCTGTGACAGTAAAAGGGCAGGTAACCATACCTGTAAATATTCGTAAGAAATTTGGTTTGCAGGCTGGAGGGAAAGTTTCATTTTCAGTAGAAGATGAAAAAATAGTTGTGCAGCCCGTGCCTGTTACAATTGAAGCGGCTTTTGGCCTGGTTACCGGTAGCAGAAGTGTTAGTCTTGATGACATGGAAGAGATCATTAGGAAGAGAGCCGGGCGATGATTACTGTTGATACCAATGTTCTTGTACGAATACTCGTCAATGATCCGAAAGAAGCAGAACAGGTTAACGCTGCCAGAAGTTGTATTTCCAAATCCGGAACAATTTTTATTCCTCAAATTGTCCAGGTAGAAACGGTTTGGGTGTTATGCAGTGGCTACAAACTCAAGAAAAAAGAGGTACTGACTTTACTAGAGCATCTTGTCTGCAATAGTACATGTTTTTTGGAACACGAAGAACGCTTCTCCGATGCCTTGGCAATGTACAGAGAAGATAATGCGGACTTTTCAGATCATCTTATTCTTGCTACTGCCAGAGAGAATAATTGTGAAGTAGTAACCTTTGACAAAAGTTTTGCAAAATCATCAAAAGTTGTTCTGATTCAAACGGAATCGTAACTATTCAACGAGTACCCAATAACAGGAAATTAAAAACAGATGGCACCATCAAAGGCAACAAAAAAGAAAACGGCTAAAAATCAAAAAGGCTTTGAAGAAACGCTCTGGGATTCCGCCAATAAACTCCGTGGCAGTGTCGAATCTTCCGAATACAAACACGTTGTTTTAAGCCTGATATTTCTCAAATTTGCCAGCGATAAATTTGAATCACGCAGGCAGGAACTCATCAACGAAGGGAAGCAGGACTATGTGGAAATGGTTGATTTCTACACTGCTAAAAATGTCTTTTATCTCGCTGAAGAATCTCGCTGGTCGTATATCACCCAACATGCAAAACAGGATGATATTGCCCTGAAAATCGATACCGCCCTGCACACGCTGGAAAAAAACAATAAATCACTCAAGGGCGCATTGCCAGATAACTATTATTCACGTTTGGGAATGCAGGCAAAAGACCTCGCCTCGCTGATCGACACCATTAACAATATCGACACGGTAAGCGATAAAGAAACCGATGTTGTCGGACGTGTTTATGAATATTTTCTTGGTAAATTTGCCTCAGCAGAAGGCAAGGGCGGTGGCGAATTTTACACGCCCAAATGCGTGGTGAATTTAATTGCAGAAATGATCGAACCCTACAAAGGAAAAATCTACGATCCCTGCTGTGGTTCTGGCGGAATGTTTGTGCAATCCATTAAATTTGTCGAAAGTCACAACGGCAACAGCAAAGACATCTCCATTTACGGGCAGGAAAACACCGCCACCACCTACAAACTGGCGAAAATGAATCTTGCCATTCGCAGTATCTCAGGCAATCTTGGTGATGTTCCTGGCAATACCTTTTTTAAAGATCAACATCCCGATTTAAAAGCCGATTTTATCATGGCAAATCCACCATTTAATCAAAAAGAATGGCGTAGTGCAGATGAGCTGGTGGATGATGCACGCTGGGCAGGATACGACACACCACCCACGGGCAATGCCAACTACGCTTGGATATTGCACATGATCTCCAAGCTTTCGGAAAACGGCACCGCAGGCTTTGTACTTGCCAATGGCTCCATGTCCACCGCCACCAAAGGCGAAGGTCAAATTCGTAAACAAATTATCGACAATGATCTGGTCGATTGCATGATCGCATTACCTGGGCAACTGTTTTATACCACGCAGATTCCCGTCTGTTTATGGTTTTTAAGCCGGGACAAACAGGCACAATCAGCCGTGAGTAAAGCCCGTGGTTATAGAAACCGCCACGGCGAAACCCTGTTTATTGATGCACGTAATATTGGCAGTATGATTGACCGCACCCATAAAGAACTCTCAGCAGAGGATATTGAACATATTGGTAATACCTACCATTCGTGGCGTGGCGAACAGGAAGCAGGTGGGGATGCCACCAACTATGAGGATAAAGCAGGATACTGTAAATCAGCCATTTTAGACGACATAAAAGCCAATGATTATGTGCTTACTCCTGGGCGTTATGTTGGTGCTGCACCGCTTGAAGATGATGGTATTCCCTTTGAAACCAAAATGACAGAACTTAGCCAGACGCTGTATGGCCAAATGAAAGAATCTGAAAAGCTGGATGCTGTGATTCGTCGGAATTTGGAGGTTTTGGGTTATGGGGAGTGATTGGAAGTCGGTTACTTTAAAAGACGCTGCAAAGTTTCTTTCAGGAGGTACTCCACCAAAAACTAACCCAGACTATTGGGACGGCGACATACCATGGATAAGTGCAAAATCAATGTATGGAAGTCGTTTTTATGACTCTGAATTGAAATTAACAGAGGCAGGGTTAAGAAAAGGCTCTCGCCTTGCCCCTAAAGATGCAACATTGCTATTAGTTAGAGGGAGCATGTTGCACCAAAGAATACCTGTAGGAATCACTACAAGAGAAGTAGCATTCAATCAAGATGTAAAAGCGATAATTCCAAACAAGAACTTCTTACCTTTATATTTCTATTATTGCTTTGCTGGGCGAGAACATGAGTTTTTATGTAAAGTTGAAAATACAGGAATTGGGGCCGGAAAATTAGATACTAATGTTTTACATAAAATTGAGTTTTTTTGCCCACCACTCCAAGAACAAAAAGCCATAGCCCATATCCTCGGTTCACTGGATGATAAAATCGAGCTAAACCGTAAAATAAACAAAACGCTGGAATCCATGGCGCAGGCTTTATTTAAAAGCTGGTTTGTGGACTTTGACCCCGTGATAGACAATGCACTGGCAGCGGGTAATCCCATACCCGATGTGTTTGCCGAACGTGCCGAACAACGACGTAGTATAAAACAGCAAAAAATGGAGGGACTGGCTGCTAAGACCACCTCAAATATCATGCAGACACACTTTCCCAGTGAGTTTGAATACACCGAGGAAATGGGGTGGATTCCTAAGGGGTGGGGAATTGCAAAACTCAATGATTTATTGGAAGTGAAGTACGGAAAAGATCATAAAAAACTTGAAGAAGCGATAATCCCTGTTTATGGCTCTGGTGGGCTGATGAGGCTTGTGAATAAGTCTCTCTACCTCGGAGAATCAATACTCATTCCACGT
>JAOZTO010000352.1 GCA_029942265.1 Desulfocapsa sp. | reverse complement strand
TGCTATGTGAGAATGTCCAAATGGGCGAAGATGGGGTGCAGCTGAATAGTTACGTTAATTGAACATATTTTCAATCATCGTTTCAATCTTTGCTTCATCAACCTTTTTAGCAAGTGAGATCTCTGTAATTAATAAACTCTTAGCGGTATCCATCATTTTCCGCTCTCCATAGGAAAGATCCTTATCAGCACTGAGAAGGTACAGGTCACGGAGCACTACAGCAACTTCATGGATTGAACCTGTTTTGATTTTTTCCATATAGTCTCGGTAACGACGATTCCACGTCTGTGTACCAATTTCAGCGTCTCTGTCCCTTAATATTTCAAGTACCGCTTCAACTTCTTTTTTATTTATGATGGCTCGGAGTCCTACGTTATCACTACTCGCAGTAGGAATCATGATTTTCATATTATTATCAAGGATTTTCATAATATAGAAATCCTGATCAACCCCTGCGACATGCTGATTTTCAATAGCTTCAATAATTCCTACACCATGCGCCGGATAAACGGCCATATCACCTTGTACAAACAAAGTATCCTCCTGAAACAACAGTGAAATTCAGGCATGAATTTTCATAAATTGAAAACAACAAAATATGCCAGCCTATCTAAACATCCTAGCCTAACACATTCTTCACAATAAAGCTGTAAACATTCGGGTTGGGGGCGAAAATAGGCTCAACCACTGAACTGTAAATATATATTCATACCAGTCACCTCCTACTTCACCACATTAATGATATTCATAGCTTTTTGACTTCCAGAAGTAACAAATTGCTCAATACCATCAACAAGGCAAGGCATACGGGTATCCAATAATTTCTGTTCATCATCTGTGAGGGAAGAGAGTACATAGCGATCAACAGGGATTTTGTCATGGACACCATTTTTTCCAGGTTTACCGACTCCATACTTTAATCTGAAAAAATTTTTTGTTCCTAAACACTGTATAGCTGAGCGAATTCCATTATGTCCACCGGGACCGCCACCAAAGACGAGCTTCAAACGCCCTGGATGCATATCAATATCATCATGAACAATTAAAATGTTTTCCGCGGGGATTTTAAAAAAGTCGGCAAACCGAGCGATGGATCGTCCGGATAAATTCATAAAAGATTGGGGCTTAACAAAGAACAAACGCATGCCCCATAAAGAAACACGACAGCAATGAGCATCCCATTTTTCAGATGTAAGAGACTCCCCATTATCAGCTGCAATGGCATCAACAATTTGAAACCCTACATTATGACGGGTACCTTCATAGGATTGCCCGGGATTTCCTAAACCTGCAATCAGATAATTATTTTCAGCCACTTGCCCATTCCTATCAAAAAAAAATCCGGAAAAAACCTTACGTAGGTCTAATCCGGATAAAAAATTTAGGGTTCGGTAAGAAATAACTTGGTAATTTCTTACCGAGCCCTTATTGGTAAAGCTACTCAGCTTCTTGCGCAACAGCAGTAATTACTTCCACACAAAGATCCGATGGATCTGTTATCATTTTAATGCTTCCGGAAAGTTCAATAGAAGAAAGTGCAATCGAATCATCAATGGCGAGATCTGAGATATCAATGTTGATAGTGTCAGGGATGTCAAGCGGAAGTCCTTCCAGTTGAACTGAGCTATGATGTACCTTTAGCTCGCCACCGAGATCTTCGCCTTTAGCTGTTCCATCAAACTGTATTGGCACATTAAAGATTCTGGTTTTATCAAGATTGATTTCAAAAAAATCAGCATGAATCAGGCTATCATCCACAGGATCTGTCTGTATTTCTTTCATCATTACATGGCGAGTTTCATCGCCATTAATAGAAAGATTTACAACAGCATTCTTTCGACTAATCTGATAAAGACTTTTCAAAAAAGGTGTTGTTTCAAGCTGAAGCGCAAGAACATCTTTATCATTTCCATACAGTACAGCTGGGGTATTACCACTTACTCGCAGGCGACGCATGGCACATTTACCAAATTTTTCTCTTTTTGAAGCAGATATATCTACTTGAATCATTCGATCCTCCTTAGTCCTGTAGCAATCTATTAACGTTTAGCTATCAGGTTTGTTCAATATAATAGTGGGTATATTTATTCTTCCTAAAAACTGATGGATTCGTAAAAAACTCCCATCATTCTTTTTCAATAACCATTCAGCGAGCACCTGATAATTGGCAAAACACTGAACTGTAACTGTTTAGATGTGCCTCATACAAACAACGAACTAATAGAACCTTCGTTGTGTATACAATCAATTGCCTGTGCCAAAAGCTTTGACACAGACAGTACTTTTATTTTATCACATTTCAGCGCATCACCTCGTAATGGTATTGTGTTGGTAACCACAAGTGAACTAATAGCTGATTTATTTAATCGTTCAATAGCAGGGCCTGACAGTACCGGATGCGAACAGCACGCATGAACTTCTTTTGCGCCATGCTTAATAAGAGTTGCTGCACCATTACACAATGTACCGGCAGTATCAACCATGTCATCCAAAAGAATGGCTGTCTTGCCTTTCACATCTCCAATAACATGCACTGCTTCACTTTCATTGGGGCGATCACGACGTTTATCAATAATAGCAAGACCTGTATCAAGACGTTTGGCAAAAGCACGCGTTCTTTCAACTCCACCAGCATCAGGAGAAACCATTACAACGTTGCTGAACTTATCCTTAATATGATCAAGTATAACAGGTGCCGCATACAGGTGATCCACAGGAATATTGAAAAACCCCTGAATTTGTCCTGCATGAAGATCCATACACAATACCCGACGAATCCCAACAGCCATAAACATTTCGGCAACAACTTTTGCTGAAATAGGAACCCGTGGTGCCACCTTACGATCCTGTCTGGCATAGCCGTAATAGGGAACAACAGCCGTAATCCTTCGGGCAGAAGCACGCCTTAACGCATCAACCATAATCACCAGTTCCATGAGATTATCATTTACCGGTGTACAGGTAGGCTGAACAACAAAAACATCAGCACCACGAACATTTTCTTTTATCTCAACAAATATCTCACCATCGCTAAACTGCTTTACTTCTGCTTCCGAGAGAGGCATCTTGAGATATTCGGCGATTTCATTCGCCATTACAGGATTGGCATTTCCTGTGAAAATCTTAATATTGTTTGGCATTTTTTTCTCGATACGGTGATTTTATAGAAGGATTATTGATTTGTGTATTCAAAAAAAGTACTGCGAACTGCCTTTAGGCTTCCTTTAATTACTCTGGCTGGCTGGGGCGGGAGGGATCGAACCTCCGAATACCGGGATCAAAACCCGGTGCCTTAACCGCTTGGCTACGCCCCACCACTAACAATTTCAGATCTAATTCAG
>JAOZTO010000351.1 GCA_029942265.1 Desulfocapsa sp. | reverse complement strand
GTCCAGGCGCTTATCAGCTATGTAAGCCAGGAAACACTATTGTTTTCGAGCAGTGTCAGAGACAACATCGGGTTTGCTGACCCTGAGGCATCTATGAATACCATTGTTGATGCTGCAAAGGCAGCCGCTATTCATGATGAAATTATTGCATTACCAAATGGATATGAGAGCATGATCGGAGAAAAGGGGGTCAGTCTTTCCGGCGGTCAACGAAGTAGGATAGCACTTGCGAGAGCTTTGCTCTGTGACAGGCCAATCATTATTATTGATGACGGTCTTGCCGCTGTGGATACCAGTACAGAACAGGAAATTATTGATAATATCCGTCCTTGGCTTACTGGAAAATCTGTGCTTTGGGTGAGTCAACGTATTAAACAGCTTGTCAAAACAGATAGAGTACTTGTTCTGGAAAAGGGGCGAATAAGTGATCTTGGCTCTTATGGTGAGCTTGTACAAAGGAATGTTTTCTTAAAGGAAATAAGTCAGCGGCAATTACTCAAGGGAACCGGATAGATGCGAAACTTCGGATATTTTGAAGAAGATTATGCAACATCCATATCCGAAAAAGGATTGTGGCGTCGTGTTCTTGGCTATCTACGTTCTTTTTGGATACCATTTAGTGGAGCAATCCTTCTTTCTCTTTTTGTTACAGCTTGCGCTCTTGCCCTTCCCTGGTTGATGCAACAGGCCATTGATCTGTATATAAGTAATCCCAAACTTGATTTCACACAACGCATGGAAGGACTTAGCGGAAACGTTATGCTATATGGAGTCCTGATAACTGTTGGTTTTGTTACAGCTTTTCTACAAGTATTGTTGCTTGAATGGATTGGACAATCAGTTATGCATAGCCTGCGTCAGGATCTATTCAGTCATCTACTCAAGGTTGAGATGGGCTTTTTTAATAAACAACCTGTAGGCCGTCTGGTTACACGTCTGACCAATGATGTACAGAATATGCATGAGATGTTTACATCTATAATGGTTACCATATTCAATGATCTGCTGCGTATGATTTGTATACTGGTGCTGCTTGTCTATCTGAATTGGCAACTTGGACTTTTTCTTTGTCTTTTTGTCCCTCTTGCTACTGTGCTTACCATTCTTTTTTCAAAACTTGCCAGAAATCATTTCCGGGCCATACGCAAACAGCTATCACGATTAAATTCATTTGTTCAGGAGGCCGTTTCGGGAGTATCAATGGTGCAGTTGTTTGGCCGGACAGATGCGTTGAAAAAAGAATTTGCCCTATTAAACAACAGCTACTTGACAAAGACCCTGCGGCAAATCCGATTGTTCGGGACCTTTATGCCGCTTACCGAACTAATGGGATCACTGGCAATTGCTATTATCCTTTGGTATGGTGGTGGGGAGATTATCCGCAAACATCTGACTCTTGGAGAGTTGGTCGCCTTTCTTTCATACATGCGCCTTTTTTTTCAGCCCCTGAAGGAACTTTCACAGAAGTATTCCATTGTGCAGTCGGCTCTTGCATCAGCAGAACGTATTTTTCATCTGCTTGATACAGATTCTGAAGAAAAAATGGATGTGTCACTCAATGCAGACGTATCATTGTCACTGACAGGTGACGTATGTTTTAAACAGGTTACTTTTTCGTACATTCCGGGACACCCCGTTCTTCATGACATTTCTTTTACGATTAACCAGGGAGAAACTGTTGCGATTGTCGGTTCTACAGGGAGTGGTAAATCTACTCTGATAAACTTACTTCTTCGTTTTTATGAGCCGGATAGTGGAGAAATCAGCCTTGCAGAATGTTCCCTGACAGATATTCCAAAGAACAGACTACGTCGGGAAATTGGTGTTGTGATGCAGGAGATGCTTATTTTGCAGGACACGCTGTTAAACAATATTGTGCTCGATAGTGGAAAAAGCAGAAAAGAAGTCACTGGATTACTGCAACAGACCCAATTGACCCAGTTCGTCGACAATCTTCCTCAGGGTCTTGATACTGTGGTGGGTGAAGGGGGGCAGGCCATGTCAACCGGAGAGAAACAGTTACTTGCTATTGCCAGAGTACTCTGTCGTAACCCTTCTTTTTTGATATTGGACGAAGCCAGTTCTGCCATTGATTCCAAAACAGAAATGTTGCTGGAACAGCCGCTTGAACACTGTTTCAACGATAAAACTGTTCTGATTATTGCACATCGTTTGTCTACCGTACAACGTGCAGACAGAATCATTGTGCTTGAGAAAGGACGGATTATTGAACAGGGAAGTCATGTAGATCTGCTTTCTGAAAATGGCAAATACAGCGAGCTGGTAGCACTTGATTTTGAATCTGAAAACATCTGATTGTAAATGAAAAACAGACCTATTACACTATTCTTTAAATGGCAACAAAGCGGATGAAGAGTTTTTACGAATCCATCAAGGGTGACAAATGAATCGACATGGTTATATAGGACGTAAACTGCGTGTCCCCAAATTGAAGAGTAAGCCAGCTATTATTGTTGTTAGCTTCGGCACCAACAGCCGAGCAGAGGAACCTCTGGAGCTTTTCCGCAAACAAGCTGAAAAACAGTTTCCGGAGCATGAAATCTTCTGGGCGTACAGCTCTAATATTATCTGTAGAAAGAAAAAGATACCGACCTTGCAGGAAACTTTGGCACATGTTGAAGCCGCAGGATTTCGAAAGGCAGTAGTGCAGCCTCTCCATGTATTTCCTGGAACCGAGTATCAGCAAATTGCAGAAACCTGTGAATATTTTCCAGGTATGCGAGTTTTCCTGAGTGAAACTCTGCTCCATCGCTGGAACTTTGTTAAAGAAACACTTACGGTACTTGAAAGCGAATTTTTCAATTTCAATCAAGGACTGAATATTCTGGCATTACACGGCACACCGCTAGTTTCTGATCCGGTGAACAATGCGTATCTTGGATTGGAAAAGCTGGTAACAGAAAAATACCCCAATGTGATTGCCGCATCTATTGAAGGGATTCCTGATTATAAGGCTGTGTTTGCAGGAATAGAGCGCCAAAAACTAGTAGAACAATTCACTAAAATTAGAATAATTCCCATGATGTATTTTGCAGGAATGCATGTAGAAAATGATCTTATGGGCATAGAGCAGGCAAATAGCTGGCGTACAGCCCTTGAGGAAATGGGGTTTGAGGTCGAGTGCCCGATGGTTCAGTATGGGGATAGCATGTTCTTTAAAGGGCTTGCGTATTTTCCTGAGATAGTACTGTTTTTTATTGATCGCTTACAGCGAACACTAAAGCTTGCAGAATCTTACTGAATTACAGGGATCAGGGAGTATTCTTTTTCACATCCCTTCCCCAAACTGCGTATCCGATGGTACCGATCACACCGAAAAC
>JAOZTO010000350.1 GCA_029942265.1 Desulfocapsa sp. | reverse complement strand
CATAAATTGCGTGATAAAAGTCCAACTCTTTTTCATAAGTGAATACGCTCGTGTACTTGCCATCAATTTTCTTGTAAATATCAAATTGATTACCATGAAATGGACTGAGTAGTGCAAACTCAACCTCTCCATCTCCATCAAGATCAATGGCTGCAACATCGCTTACCGGATGAGAAAAGATCTGTTCGCTTGTCCATTCTGAGCTACCATCTTGTGGAGGAATAACTGCTAAAACTCCCTCATCACTGGCAACAAAAACCACTTCCTGGCCTTTCCAGATACCTCTGTTAAACCCATGGTTTTTTGGGAGACCTTCTTTGAACAACGTAAGATCAACTTGTATTTTATCGTCTAAGGAAAAAGGAATCTCTGCAACGAATAGCTTCCCTGGATTCGACCAGTCCTCTTTATCTGTTTTTCCAGAATGCAGAGCAGCTCCTAGAAAAAACCTCTTATCACCAACAGTAATAACTTCAAATCGATGCAGATAAGGGAGGTCGATTATTTTTTCTTCACTAAACTCACCGTCTTTATAACGTATTAAATAGACGGCACTTGTTTCTGCATCAACCATTGAATGGAAACCTTTTGATGCAAAAAAATATCCTTCATAGTCTGGCACAGTAACGATGGACATAACACCACCGTCACCCTCCCAAAGAGTTTTCTTTTTTTGAAAATCAGCTCCACTAAATGTTTGGCAAATACCAGGTCCTTCACCTGCAAAAACAAGATGAGTTGCATTGTCTATGGAGAGTGCGTTCACAGAATAGCATTTAAAAATATCGTCGATGATCTGTTTTTGAAATTTCATTTTATCCTATATTATTCATATGTTGTATTGCATTGTATAGCTTGCTTTTCTCGCAGTTGAGATGTTCGTAAAACCCTGTTTTTCCCGTGTCAGGCGTGAAAACAGTTTCTGTGCCGGGTGGGTGGATAGTACTAAAAGCATCTTCGTAGCTTTTATACAACCCACACGCTACGACTGCTGATATCCAAGCACCAAGTGATGTTGATTCGCAGTTGGAATGGAGTACAACATCGCAACCGTAAATATCCGCCTGAAGCTGGTTGTAGGTGGAGAATTTTGTCATTCCACCAGAAACATGAATTTGGGGAATATGGCCAAGATTGTTTTTGAAAAGTAAGATGTTTTCTCCCATTTCCATGACAATACCTTCCAATACTGCGCGAGCCATATCAGCTCGTGTCGTGGCAAGGTTCATGCGGTAAAAAACTCCGCAGTCATCGGGGTTCCAATGGGGCGCACCACTTCCCTCAAAATGAGGAAGCAGAAGCACACCATTTGCTCCCGGCGGACTGGAAAGGACCTCTTTGTTAATCTCTTCGACACCTGCCCTATCTCCTTTAATACTGTAGAACTGTTCCAAAAACCAACGATATACAGTTCCTGTGGTCAACATGCCAGCTTCCAGATTGTAACTCCCAGGCATGGCGCCAACTTTACAAAGGAAGCGCTTCTTTTTATCGATAACAGGAGTATTACTATGGGCAATCAGGTAAGAGCCGGTACCAGTCGTACATTTAAGTTTTCCCTCTGAGATTATGCCAAGCCCCAGAGCTGCAGATTGTTGATCTCCGCCTGCTGTTACCACTGGAGTATTTTGGGGAATACCAGTTGCATTCTGTAGTTTAGGAGTTGTGTGACTACAGACAGATCCAGGAGGCACCAGATCACAGAGGTGAGATTGTTTAACAGAAAAGATATCCAGCAGATCCTGATCCCACTTCCGAGTATGGATATTGAGGAGGTTGGTGTTGCTTGCAAGGGATTGATCGGTGATAAATTCGCCACAAAGAGTATGGATCGCAAGGTCTTGGATGCCAAGCATCTTTGCTGTTTTTTTGTAGATATCAGGCATTTCCTGTCGTATCCAGGTCATCTTTACTGCCGACAGCACAGGAGAGATTCTCAATCCGGTAAGGCTAAAGACCAGATCTTCTTGCGGGTGCAATTTTTGGCACAAAGGAATTGTTCTTTTATCATGCCACATTATAAATAGAGCTAGAGGCGTTCCATTACTGTCAACTGGAACGACGGAAGAACGCTGTGAGGTCACACTTATGGCGAGAAGCTTGTGGTTGTTTTCCTGTGAAAAATCGTTGGATTCTTTGAGTAGAGATAAAAGGCTAGTTACAAATTTGTTGGCGTCCAACTCAACATGCTTATTCTCAAGGTAGTCTGGAATGGTTCCTTTGCGACATTTATGGAGAACATTCCCATGAATATCATAGAGAACGGCTCGCATAGAGGTTGAACCAATATCTACAGTGAGGATGGAATCCATAAAAACTCCGTTGAAGACAGATTGAGAAGGGCGGAACCCTATTTTTGACCATAGTAAGCATCAGATCCATGTTTGCGAAGATAGTGTTTATCTAATAATACCTGCGCAATAGCCGATGTCTTTGAGTTGATTGCAAGTGATGAACAGGCAATGGTTGCAATCTCTTCTAAAACGACTGTGTTTTGCATGGCATCCATGGCAGTTTTTCCCCAGGTAAAGGGGCCGTGACCGCAGACCAATACTCCGGGAACCGCCATGGGGTCAATCACATTGTTTTTGAAGGTTTCTATTATTACCCTGCCCGTTTCATATTCATAGGCACCCTGAATTTCAGCATCAGTTAGAGCTCTGGTACAGGGAACGGCTCCATAAAAATAGTCTGCATGGGTGGTACCAAAGGCAGGAAGATCGACTCCTGCCTGAGCCCAGGCTGTGGCCATTCTGGAATGGGTGTGAACAACCCCTCCGCACTTTGGAAACTGTCGGTAAATTTCAAGATGGGTTTCGAGATCGGAACTGGGTTTGTATTTTCCCTCGATAACATTTCCATTCATATCTACAGTTACCAGGTCTTCGACCTGCATTTTGTCGTAGGATACACCGCTTGGTTTTATGGTGACATGTCCTTTTTTACGGTCAATGCCACTCACATTGCCCCAGGTAAAAATGACCAGCCCCATTTTGTGAAGCTGAAGGTTTGCTTCAAGGATTTCGAGCTTCAGAGTATCAGTCATCGATAAATGCTCCCTTTCTCATTTGTTCAAATATCCATTTCCTGGCGTTACGAATCTCTTTTTCAGGATCGATAGCTTTTTCTGTCCACATTTCTATAAGGAAGGGACCTTTGTATTTAAGTTGCTTTAATTTTGAAAAAACTGCTGGAAAATCTACACACCCGGTACCAAAGGGAACCTCTTTAAAGGTGCCGGTATGTTGCTCTGTTACGGCAAGTGTCTCTTTGAGGTGGAGAGCCACAATCTGGTTAATACCCAAATCCAGTTCTTCAAGGACATCATTTCCCCAGGCACTCAGGTTTCCCACATCTGGATAGAC
>JAOZTO010000349.1 GCA_029942265.1 Desulfocapsa sp. | reverse complement strand
TCAGACGAGGCCTCAGCCATCCAATGGTTGCGCCAACTCCTAAAGTCAAAACCGCAAACCTTCTCTGACATCAATCCCTTCTTTATGCAGGAGATAGGCGGTTGGAAAAAGCAGGAAAAAGCCCTGGAATTATCAACCCTGCTTAAACAAAATTTTCTCTCCTATGATGGCAAAGAAAAGGTCCCTGAACAGATCCACGCCTACCTTTCCACCAACTGGAAGGATATGCGTAATCTGCCAAAAGACGACCCAACCCTCATGGCCAAAGCCAAAGACCGTTGGTATGTCCCTGACCCCACCAAGACCGGAGACCTGGAAAAACTAAGGGAACGCGATCTCCTTAAAGAGTTCGAAACCTACAAAACCATAAAAAAATTCAAACGCAATGACCGTTTCCGCCTTGAAGCTGTTCGAGCCGGTTTCAAAACCGCCTGGCAGGCCCGCGACTATCAAACCATCATTACCATCGCCGAAAAAATACCACCAAAAATCCTCGAAGAAGATCCAAAACTCCTTATGTGGTACGACCAGGCCGTAACAAGAATGGGTGATAAATGAGTAGCTTGCTAATCTCTATCTTCTTGATGCTATCAATCAATTTAATGTTTCCAATCAACCTTTGACTTCTATGAGTTATTATAATGAAGATACGCATAAAATATTCGATTGTTTTGGGATGCTGGGTTCATTTGCTTGCCATAGAAAGTGAGTCAGAATGACTGAACAGGAATTTCTCAAACTATTACATTCCCACGAATGGAATGATATAGAGTTCAAAGAGGCACAAACTGCTGTACCAAAGAATGCCTACGAAACGGTATCTACCTTTGCCAATACAGCAGGAGGGCACCTTGTCTTTGGGGTGAAAAAAGATGGCACTAATTTTGAGGTGGTTGGTGTCCTGGGTGTGGATAAGGTTCAGAACGATTTTCTGACAACCATCCGCCAGCAAGAAAAACTCAACATGATTGTGGAGATAAAGGAACATCTCCATTCTGTGGACAAAAAATACCTGCTTGTTTTCTATGTCCCGGAGGTATCTCGCTCTGAGAATGTCCCATGGGTAAATTGAAGCCAAATATTGGCTGTATAGTACTTGTACACTTGTGCAGTGTACAAGTTGATGTTGTGACATGCATGACTTGTACACAACCAAGTGCACAGATCCAAGGAGAAAAACAATGAGCGGTGGTCATTTTAATTATGAGGAATCCTATCTGGATTACATTGCTGATCAATTGGAGCAGGATATCAAATATAACGAAGTCCCTTGGGATAATCCTGTAAAGAAGGATGATGAGGAATATTACGGCTTTCAACTGGAACCGGAAACCATTGACTTTCTCAAGAATGCTACCCGGCAGTTGAGAGAACTACGAACTATTTTACGTGAGTATGATCTGGCGGTATCCAGTGATACCTGCGAGAAGACTTTTCAGAAACGGGTCGGGATAAAACAGGAGAAAGTCCAATGAATATAAATGCAAGTATCGTTGATCAGAGAATTGTCGGAATCATCGAAGATCATGCGGATTGGCTGCCGATCGGAAAGGATATAAATAAAAAAAAATCAGCAGCCTTTGTTTTGCTCTGTATGTCTACAGCCCTGGAGTTTACACTGGACGAAGCGGCTGAATTACTTACTGAAGGCGGGAATGATGCCGGGGTTGATGGCCTGCATATTGGGGAAGTGGATGACGGAGAATTCGTTGTTACCCTGTTTCAGGGAAAATATAAGGTCAAAGATTTAAGTGGATCTGCCAATTTTCCGGAAAATGGTGTCCAGAAGGCGGTGAATACTGTTGCCACGCTGTTTGACCCGGCGAAACAGGTGGAACTGAATGAAAAAATTGCGCCGAAGGTGGAGGAAATTCGCTCACTTGTGCGTGACGGATATATCCCAAATGTTCGCGTGGTTCTTTGTAACAATGGGGCCAAATGGAAAGATGCTGCCCAGCATTGGATTGATCAGTCAGGTTTTACGGATGATCAGGTTACATGGATTCATTACAACCATGACAGTATAGTCTCTGTTCTTCAGCGTAAAAAAGCCGTAGATGATTCGATCCGCCTTGAGGGAAAGGCGGTAATCGAAGATTTCAATTTTCGTCGGGTGCTGGTTGGTAAAGTATCTGTTAGTGAAATTGCCGACCTTTTTAACCGTCATAATGATTTACTGTTGGAGAGAAATATCCGGCGTTACCTTGGCCTCCATGCTAATAGGGTCAATGCAGCAATCCACCAAACGCTTGTTGATCGCACAAAAAGAGATAATTTCTATTTTTTTAACAACGGTATCACCATGATATGCCGTAAATTTCGCCATAATGCCTTGCAGGGCGAAAACTACCAGTTAAAACTTGAAGGCATGCAGATCATTAATGGTGGTCAAACCTGCAAGACAATTCAGCAGACTTTATATCCGGCGCAACAAGCCTTGTTTGAGGAGTCTTATGAAAACATTTATGTCTTAATCCGTATTTATGAACTTGCAGATGATGACCAAGATTTTGTTCGTGATATTACTTATGCCACGAACAGCCAGAACCCTGTAGATCTCCGGGATCTAAAATCCAATGATGAGATACAGAAACAGCTTGAAATCGGCATAAAAGATCTGGGGTACAGCTATAAACGTCAACGCGAGGAAGGTGGTGGTGGTTCGTCGGTTATTACTAGTTCCATAGTTGCAGAAGCGACCCTTGCCATCTGGAGAGAAAAACCGCAACAGGCTAAATTTCGGCGCAAGGAACATTTTGGCAAATTATACACGACTATTTTCAATACAATCAATGCTGCGCAGGCGGTATTGGCAGTGATGATATTTCGTTATGTGGAGAATGAACGGAAACGTCCTACGGCTGAAAACCCACCTGATTTTCTCCCTTATGCCTCACATTATATTGCCATGTTGCTGGGCAGGCAATTGCTTGCCAGGCAAGAAATAACAGTAGATGATATTTCCCATAGAAATTTCCAGGAATTATTCACCGCGTTTGAGGAGAACAGAGAAAATTATTACCAGGAATCTATAGATCAAGTTCAGAACGCTCTCCATACTTTTTATGGCCAGCGTGAAATTTCCCTGCAGCAACTATCCGCCACATTCAGACGGGGAGACTTGATGGAAATGCTGGAATAAGGTGATAGGTTGACGGATTCTTCAACGCAATGGCTCTACTCTACAATCCACAACTCACCCTGCAAGGTGATTGAACAACAGAGTTTATGGGGCCAAACCATTTGCCGTATCTGGCTGCCGGATAGTGATGCGATCGTAAAGGTTCCGGAAAAATCTTTACAACCATTATCGACTCAGCTGCAGCCTACGGCCCAGGCTGACAAAATCATCTATATTGCTGCAGCCG
>JAOZTO010000348.1 GCA_029942265.1 Desulfocapsa sp. | reverse complement strand
TTCATATGTGAACAGGCCGGATCAAGCGAAGATGGGGTGCTAGCCGAATATTTACATGATTATACTGTGATTACTTGGAATATTAAACTTTTAAAACTTTTTTGGAGAAAAAATGTTTTCAACAAAACTTATCAGTATTACGAGCAATACTGATTCATTCGCAGCAGATCTTGTAGTGTTCTTTTCACAGCAAAATAAAAAAGGAGTTCTGGCAACTGATTTATCAGTTAAATCTAAAGAGCTAGAGCAGGCCATTGCATTAGGAGATTATGGGGGGGATGATGGTGAGACACTTCTTATTTACCCACAAAAAGATCCTAAATGTAACGATTTTTCTGGAAGACAGCTCTTTGTTGGACTAGGTAGCATTTTCGATAAAAGTGATATTGAATTACGTGAACAGTGTCGTATTACAGGTGGACTCATTGCAAAGGCAGCCAGAAAATTAAAAATTGAAACCCTTTCTTTAACTGTTCCCTGCATTAAAACAATGGAATTAGATGATGTTGCCGAATGCATAGTTGAAGGACTGTTACTTGGAGACTACAGCTTTGATAAATATCAAAAAGAAGACTCCAAAAAACCAAACCACAAAGGGATAAAGAAAATTTCAGTATATTCCACTGGAAAACAAAACAAAATGGAAGTCTGTTTAAAGAGAGCCAAATCATCTGCGTATGCTGCACGTTCCGCAAGGAATATGGCCAATGAACCAGGTAACCAATGGACAGCGGATAGTTTTGCGCAGTATGCATCTGAGCTTGCAAAGAAATATACAATGAAATGCAGCATATTAACAAAGCGTGATATGAAACGTTTGAAAATGGGTGGGATTCTTGCCGTAAATCAAGGGTCTTCCGAGCCACCTAAAATGGTTATTCTTCAATATAAAGCAAAAAGAGATACTGCTCAAACGCTGCTTATAGTCGGCAAGGGATTAACTTTTGATTCTGGAGGAGTTAGTTTAAAGCCAGGTGCCGGAATGCAGGATATGAAATATGATATGTGCGGTGGCGCTGCAGCACTATCTGTCATGGCTGTTGTTGGTGAGGAAAAACCTGATGTTAATGTGATTGCAATCATTCCTGCGACAGATAATATGGGAGGAAGTTCTGCACTAAAGCCTGGTGATATAATACGTCATTACGGTGGTATAACTTCTGAAATTATAAATACGGACGCAGAAGGGCGCCTTATACTAGCTGATGCCTTAGCCTATGGAATAAAAAAATATGCTCCAGATTGTGTTATTGATCTTGCAACATTGACTGGGGCTGTGATTATGGGACTTGGCCATCATCGAACAGGACTTCTTGGTAATAATCAAAATTTTCTACAAAAAGTTCTTATAGCAGGTGAAAGGTGCGGGGAGCCACTTTGGCAACTTCCACTTGACAAAGAGTATTCGGACCAAATCAAATCGACTGTAGCTGATATAAAAAATACAGGTGGACGTCCTGCTGGAACGATTACAGCAGCAGCCTATTTGCAGAAATTTGTGGGAGATACTCCCTGGGCACATTTGGATATTGCAGGAACCGCTTGGGATTTCACCAAAAAATCGTATATCCCTAAAGGGCCTTCTGGAACTGGAGTTAGAACGTTAGCAGAACTAATCAGAAACTGGAAAAAACACTGCTAAGAAAGTGCAGTGTTTTTAAAAGAAGGGAAGGCCGCTATGTGTAATAGCTACGCTATTGAAAAAAATAGAGCCTTCCCAGATGCCTAAACAATCAATGCTTATAGCCACCAGCATCTTTTTCGCTTAGAGCTTTGTTCACTGGATTATCCTTAAAGTAATCAAGACAGCGACGTATGTCGTTTATGAGGAGATCTCCTAGATCTTTGCTTACACCGTGCCGTACAAGAATCCGCTGGATAACCAAATCTGTTCTGTTAGCAGGCATTGAATAGGCCGGAACCTGCCAACCACGACTTCTTAGTTTATCTGCAAGATCATAGAGTGTGTATCCGGGATTGGTGTCTTTTTTGAGCGACCAGCATAATGCAGGTATTCCGCCACGTCCGTTATAAATAATCTCAAATGGTCCCAACTTTTCGATTTCATCGGCAATATATGCAGCTGTGGAATAACATGCTTCGTGGATTTTTCTATATCCCTCTTTGCCAAGTCGCAGGAAGTTATAGTATTGAGCGATAATTTGTCCACCAGGACGTGAAAAATTCAGTGCAAATGTTGGTATGTTGTCACCAAGATAATTAACCCAGAAAATCAGATCATCGGGCAAATCTTCTTTGTCACGCCAAACCACCCAACCAACACCAAGAGGAGCTAAACCAAATTTATGGCCGGAAGCATTAATTGATTTTACTCGTTCAATACGAAAATCCCACGCAAGATCAGGTTCGTTGAAAGGAGCAATAAACCCTCCACTTGCGCCATCTATATGCATGGGAATATTTAATCCTGTTTTTTCCTGTAGCGCATCAAGAGCATCTGCAATTTCTTTAACCGGTTCGTATTGACAGGTAAAAGTTACACCTAAAGTTGGAACAACACCAATGGTGTTTTCATCACAGCGTTTGAGCACTTCGTCGGCATTCAAGATTAGCCGATCATCTTCCATAGGGACTTCACGTAATTCAACATCCCAGTATTTTGCGAATTTATGCCAGCATATCTGTACTGGGCCACAAATCAGATTAGGTTTATCGGTTGGTTTACCAGCGGCTTTCATCTTGTCACGCCAACGCCATTTCATGGCAAGACCACCAAGCATTGCGGCCTCGCTGGAACCAGTGGTTGAGCATCCAAGCGTATTTTTTGCATCTGGTGAATTCCAGAGATCAGCAAGCATATGAACACAACGGCCTTCAAGTTCGGCTGTTTGCGGATATTCATCCTTGTCGATCATGTTTTTATCGATACATTCATCCATCAATTTATGCACTTCGGGTTCAACCCAAGTAGAACAGAAGGTAGCAAGATTTTGACGGGAATTTCCATCAAGCATAAGTTCATCGTGTACAATCTGATATACGTGACGGGGATTTTGTTCTTGTTCAGGAAACTTATATTTGGGCATTGATACAGATAAGTCCTGTGAAGCATAAATGTCATCGAGCAGATTGTCTCGTATTTTGTCTTTTTGATGTAGTGCCATTGTTTACTCCATAATTTGAAATTTGGGGAATTGATGAGTCCGTTGATTTAATAGCATTTTCGAAGTCTCGTACCTCGCTATCTGTTCGATGTCGAGGTAAATGAAAAATTTTACCGCAGGCATATGGTTGATATTCCGAGGATAAAATTTTTCATTTAACGAAGAAGTCGGGCAAAAAGGCATTAAATCAACAGGCTCATTGATAAAATAATAGTATTATTCAGTTACTTTCCATTCAGGTTTTTTTA
>JAOZTO010000347.1 GCA_029942265.1 Desulfocapsa sp. | reverse complement strand
GATCACTATGAACATAGATCGTGGCCGGCTTGGCACAGACATATGCTTTATGTTATGCTTGCTCAATATTTTCTTTACCGTGTAAAACAAAATAAAAAAAAAGTTGCTTGACGTTACCCCTCGTCAAAAAACTACTTGAAGTCGTTTTGCCATTACGTTCAATGACACGAGAGGGAACAATAATGATTGTTGAATATATTGTAAAACGTAATTATGCCGCACATCAGAGCCATAGAAAAAAGCAGGTCGCATTGGCTAGGGAATTGGGGGTTCAAGTGTCGCTGTAGTGATAGAGATATTGTCTAAATTAAATATATTTAATTTAACACCAAGGATAGTAATATGATTTTTGCCTATATTCGAGTCAGCACAGACCAACAGACAGTGGAAAATCAAAAATATGAAATATTGAAATTTGCCGACCAAAAAAAGGTCCATGTTGGAGAATGGATCGAAGAGACAATCAGTGGTACAAAAAAATATCAAGATTGTAAACTGGGAAACCTCCTGCAGAGTCTCAACAAAAAAGACATCTTGATTGTCAGTGAATTATCCAGGTTGGGTAGGAACCTTATGGAGGTGATGAGTATCCTGCAATTAGACCCAATGTACTCGTAGATGTTTTAGGAGGGGCTTGAAGCTCAACGAAACAAAAATATAGGTTAGGTGATATCAGGCACTTAAGAATTGTGTGTAAAATCGACAAATGGTTGGCTGTGAGTATTTTGGAATGTCAGTAAACGATATTTCCGGGGGGGGGGACATTGAATTCAGAAAAAAACCGAGAATATATTGCTATTGATGACCTCTGGGATATGTCTCCTCAGGGAAGGCTCATTTATTTAAAAACGCAATGGGATTTGATAGATGATTGTGTGTATGGGCAAATAAAGAAATGGAATGAGACAGAGTTCAGAAAAGCATTTTACACTTTGCAAAGTGTAAAAAATATCAATGGGGTCTCTTTAGAGTATCCACTAAGTACTAATGACTTTCTTAAAATTAATAAAAATATTACTAAATTTGGAATCTATATTGGCCGACAGTGTGTGCTTCTCCCAGGCTCGTTTGCAAAAGCTAGCATCGAAAATTCTCCGATGCATGAATGTAAAAATTCATACAATCCATTATCGTCGGCATTAATCACCAAATCGTTGGAACCTCTTAGGGTAGTGCCAAATGCTTTCATTGCTAATGATGGTCATGGTAATGCCCTGATCCAAGAATCTTTAGAGACGCATCTCCTGAGAATGAAAGCACCGACTCTTGTCGAACGTATGCAACGACATGAAGATAAAATATTAAAAATAAAAGAACTTTCAGAGTTCCAAAATGCTGAATTATTAAAAACAGAGATTAGATTAGGCGATCAAAAAGACGTATTGAAACAATTTGATAACAAAATTTCTGAAATAGCTGAAAAAGAGAAACAATTAAAAAAAGCAATCGATGAGGAAAAAAAAGAGTTTCATAGGGTAAAGAATGAGTGTGATCGTGAAAAGAAAAAAGAAATCGAACATTTAGAAAGTGTAAAAGAAGAGGCGAGATTACAAATGACACAACTCAAGGAATATGTTCAATCAAAGGCGGATTTCTTACGCGACCTGAAGTTGATTTCAAAGGATCAGTTTGACTATGTAACTGGAAATATGCAACAGAAAGCTATAGATGATGAAACTCGTCTTGATTTCACTGATGATCTAAATGGTGACTTTGAAAAGCTGACATCTCAGATTCAATCCTATTTATATTCAAAACACAAATATTACACAAAGTCTGTACTGGGAAACTTCCTCACTTTGTTACGTACTAATGACCTTATAATTATTTCCGGTGCCTCGGGAACGGGGAAATCGTATCTTGTTAATGCCTTTGCTCAAGCCATTGGTGGTGTTGCAAAGATTGTTCCAGTAAAACCGAACTGGACAAGTTCTGAAGATTTGCTTGGATATTACAATCCAATGCAAAAGTCGTACATGACAACCCCTTTCCTTGATGCCATCGTAGCTGCAAAAAGAGATCCTGAGCATTTGCATTTAATTTGCTTAGACGAAATGAATCTTGCGAGGGTTGAATATTATTTTGCTGATTTTTTATCAGTTCTTGAGGAACGAGAAAAAACTCCAATAATACATCTTTATTCCAGTGAAGAAGCTGAACACATAAGATCTGAGTTCCAAACTATTATTGGAATATTTGATGAAGCTCGCAGTGGTTTCCTAGACACAAATTTTTCAAATTTTGGAGATTTTTTGCACCACAAAGAAATCGCTCAAAAATTGCAGGAAACGTTTGGCGGTAATAAGAATAGTTCTCTTGTTGACTTGTATGGGAGAGTTCGCAGGATGGTAAGTGGAGTATTAAACATACCTGCTGAATTTGAATTTCCTGATAACGTCAGAATTATTGGTACCATTAATATAGATCAAACCACACATTACTTTGCTCCCAAGGTATTAGACAGGGCTTATCTTTTAAAATTTGAAAGTCCTTTAGTCAATATTAGTCTCGTTGAAGAGGAGGTCGGAGAATTTGATGGAGATCCTAGCCCTATTTATTTGCCACCGGGTAATGTTTGGTCAAACAGAAAACCTTATCCTCGTTACGACCCGAGTAACGTTATTACAAATAAGATTGAAGAATGGAATAAAGAGTTTTTAACCCCAATGGGTATTGAAGTTGGTATGAGGGTTATGCGCCAGACATTATTGTTCCAACGGTTATATGAAGACTTACAATCAGGACGTACAGACCAGTTACTTAACAGTGACATTCTTAATATCATCTTATTAATGAAGATATTTCCTCATTTTATGTTTGACGGTGATCTTAGTGGGATTAAGAACAACAGCGAAGTTAAAAAGCATGAATTGGTAAAACAATTTGCTGCCGAAATAAATAAAACAATCAGTCAGACTATAGAACGTTACGAGTCTAGCAATGCCTCCACAGAGATTCAACGAATGATTCAAAGTGCTGAGCACCATGATAAGGTTTACAATTACTGGACCTAAACTATGTCTGAAGATTTTGAATTAAAACTTATTAATATTCACTGGAATTCAAAAAATCAGTTTGCTTACATAACGGAGATATCCCAGAATTCCATTAGAATCACTGGGCAGAAAGAGAAACATTTCATAGCTGAAATCCCGTCATATCCACGTCTTGAAAATAAAATTGTCTGCCAATTTGGTCTTCGATATAAATCTAACCTGAATTTTGTAATACCGAGAGTTAAGCTTGAAGAAGGTACAAAAGATCTTTTCCCAATCTCAGACACTAAACATGGTAAATGGTGGATAGAAAAGGGTTCTTGGATAAAACGTGGGAAATATAAATATCACGATGCTCCATCCTGTAGACATGCTGGAGA
>JAOZTO010000346.1 GCA_029942265.1 Desulfocapsa sp. | reverse complement strand
TTCCTGACGATTATAGGCAACACCACCACCAGTTCCGCCTAGTGTAAAACTTGGTCGCACAATGATAGGGAAGCCGATGTCATCTCCTGCCTTCATTGCGGCATCGAGCGTGTGTACAATAAACGATTTGGGAACATTGAGGCCGATGTTTTCCATGGCTTCTTTAAATTCTTCCCTGCCTTCAGCTTTTTTAATAACTGCGATATCTGCTGCCAGCATCTCAACGTTGTATTTGTCGAGTGCTCCAAGTTCAGCAACCTTTATAGCAGTATTTAAGGCAGTTTGTCCGCCAAGTGTTGGAAGCAGTGCATCGGGACGTTCCTTTTCAATAACCTTGATCACCATTTCAGGGGTGATAGGCTCGATATAGGTGAAATCAGCAAGCTCCGGGTCAGTCATAATTGTTGCCGGATTGGAGTTGATAAGGACAACTTCAAATCCCTCTTCCTTTAGGGCTTTCACGGCCTGAGCACCAGAGTAATCAAATTCACAGGCCTGACTGATAATAATTGGACCGGAACCTATGATAAGAATCTTTTTTATATCTGTTCGTTTTGGCATGGGAGACAGTTTTTTGTTTTTTGAGTTATTTTTGAATGAGTCCTAAATAGTCAACATGATAACCAGCGGAGAATCATAAATAATTTACTGGCGCATCATTTCTATAAATCTATCAAAAAGATACATAGCATCATGTGGACCAGGTGCATGTTCAGGATGATATTGAACAGAAAATGCCGGATATTTTTTATGGCGCATTCCTTCAACAGAACCATCGTTCAAATTGATATGGGTTAATTCCACGTCATCGGGACTTAAAGAATCCATGTCCACACAAAATCCATGGTTTTGTGAAGTGATTTCAACCTTGCCGGTACTGAGTTCCTTGACCGGTTGATTGCCACCACGATGGCCAAATTTAAGTTTATATGTTGGGGCGCCATAGGCAAGCCCCATGAGTTGATGTCCCAGACAAATTCCAAACATGGGCTTTTTGCCAAGGAGTGTGCGAATGGTCTCTACCACGCCTACCACACCTTCAGGATCGCCGGGGCCATTGGATAAAAAGATTCCATCTGGATTCATGGCAAGTACAGTTTCTGCATCGGTTGTGGCAGGCACTACCTGAACCTGACATCCTCTATCGGTAAAAATGCGAGACTGATTGTATTTTATGCCGAAATCAAAGGCCACAAGTTTAAGGGGGCTCTTCATGCCGGATTGCACTGTGCTAAAATTGCTTCCAGGAACCACTCTGTTGTCCGCCCAACCATAAGGCTCTTTGCAGGTTACTCTGCTCACAATATCCTGACCGACAAGACCGACCCAGGCACGGGCACGTTCAACAAGCGACTCAGGGTTAAGATCGATGGTAGAAACAATTCCTTTCATCACACCTTTTGTCCGAATATAACGAACAAGCGCTCGGGTGTCGAATCCTTCTACACCAAGCACATCATGCTCAACCAAAAACTCAGCTAAAGTCTGCTCGGATCTGAAATTTGATGGGAATCCGTTATACTCTTTAATAAGAAAGGCTCCGGGATGGACAGAGCCTGATTCCATATCTTCACTGTTCACACCATAGTTTCCGATAAGGGGATAGGTCATGGTGACAATTTGTTCTGTATAGGATGGATCGGTCAATATTTCCTGATACCCACTCATCGAGGTATTGAAAACAATTTCACCAATAGCCTCACCGGATCCGGTAAAGGAACGCCCTTCAAACAATGTTCCATCTTCCAGGGCAATCAATGCTTTCATATATTTTCCTTCTTTTTCAATAAAGAAACCATCATTTCGGCCTGTTTTTTCGCCGATCCCTGTTGGGATTTGGCAAGTTTTCCTGCATTGCTACAGGCCAGACGATACTCTTGGTTATGATCTCTATAATAGTTTAATTTTTTTATCAAATCCTGCACACCAGATATTTCAAAACCAGCTTCGGCATCTTCAAGCATCCGAGCAGCATCTTTAAAATCAGCCATGTGGGGGCCATAAAAAACTGGCTTGCTCCAAAGAGCTGCTTCCATCACATTGTGCCCACCTCGGGGAACTAAACTACCGCCACAAAACACATAATCTGCAACGGAATAAAGTGAGGCTAGTTCTCCCATGCAATCAACAAGAATCAAATTGTGATTTCGTGATCGCCCCGTTTTCAGAGTAGAAAGCAGATCGTAGGGCTGCCGCTTACTGTCAAGCATTTTTCTTAATTGAGGTACACGTTCTAAGTGCCTTGGGGCAATGAGTAAAAGCCGTTTGTTTTTCCCACATTCAGGGCTTATAAGCGGTAGTAATTGTTCTTCTTCATTACCATGGGTTGACCCTGCTACCACAATCTCTGATTCTTCGTCAAGTCCAAGTATGAGACGATAATGTTGCCGAACAGTCTCACAATTCTGCGGCAAAGAAAGGTCATATTTTACATTACCAAGTACCTGGCTATTGTTACCATCAAGTCCTAGAGAAACATACCGATCATAATCCTTTACGCTAATAAGAGCTGCATGTTCAAACAGGGATAAAATTTGTCCCATAAAGCTTCGGATTTTCAAATACCCTTTATGAGAACTTTCTGACATACGACCATTAGCCAGAACAAGTGATCGCCCATTATCTGAAATTGTTTTCAGTATAAGTGGCCATATTTCTGTTTCGATACACACATACAGGTCAGGATCGATTATGTGAAATGCTCTGCCAACAATGAAAGGGACATCAAGCGGCGCCAGCACACAGATAACATCTGCATCAAGACATTTTTTAGCTTGTTGGCGTCCATGCGCAGTCATTGTGGACACAAGAAACTCAGCATCCGGTAGCAGCTTACGTATTTTGGGGATAATTGCTCGTGCCGCCTGTACTTCTCCAACCGATGAAGCGTGCAACCAGATTCGTAACACTCCCGGCTGTTTTTTTAGCTGTTTTGGATATATCCCAAGTCTCTGTTCTAATCTATTTCGATGCTTGCCTGTAACAAGTGAAAACAATAAAAAAAATGGAAATACAAGAAGAAACGCTAAACTGCTGACAATTTGATAACAAATGTACACTCTCAATTTCTCCGTTAAAGGCTTGAACGAGGCCTAAATAGCTTCTCAAAAAGAGCGAATTTCACGCAAGCAAGCACTACAGGGAAACCTGTAAACAAAAACACATTATTTAACTCAAAATATGTGTTGTAGTCAACATGAATCGGGAATTCTTCCGCAAAATTTGCAAAGAAAAAAAGTATAGCTCATTTTTTCTTTTTTTATTCTTCGTAATTTGGTAAGAAAGCTTGTAAATATTTGGGTTGGGTTCAAAGCATCCCAGACCACTGAATTGTAAATGTTTGGATAGTGCCCCAGGTTCGTTTGATCCGGCTTGTGAACT
>JAOZTO010000345.1 GCA_029942265.1 Desulfocapsa sp. | reverse complement strand
CCTTATGGAGAATGTATGAGTAACAAAGTTGAACAGTTAGCGGAAACAGAAAAAGGACAGGCACTTGAGCCCCAAGCGCTAACCGATCATCTGCGCGAGCTTCGTTCCTGTCTTATTATATCGTTTATTACAATTTTTGTCGGTTTTGCAGCCGCTTACTGTGTTATTAAACCGATAGGTGTTTGGTTTTTTAAACCATTGCTGGAAGTTTTACCCGATTCCAGCTCTTTGATCTTTACTTCTTATCAAGAAGGGTTTTTTTTTATCTAAAGCTTGCGCTAGTTTGCGGTCTGCTCTTTGCATGTCCTGTAATTTTTTACCAGATATGGCGTTTTGTTGCCCCTGGATTATACAAGCATGAAAAAAAAGTAATAATCCCTTTTACGGTTCTTTCAACAATTTGTTTTCTTGGAGGAGCAGCATTTGGCTATTTTGTTGTATTTCCCCCAGCCTTTAAATTTCTAGTAGGATATTCAAACGAATTCTTAACATCCATGCCTGCTGTGAGTGAATATTTTTCGCTTGCTCTTCGGCTTCTTATCGCTTTTGGGGTTATTTTTGAAATGCCGATCCTTATGGTGTTTCTGGCAAAAATAGGACTTGTGACAGTTCCCTTCCTTAATAAAAACAGAAAGTATGCGATTCTTATTAACTTTATTATTGCAGCCATCCTTACTCCAACCCCAGATGTTGTTAATCAATTGATGATGGGAATACCCCTTCTTATATTGTATGAAATAAGCGTAGTTGCAGTGTATTTTTTCGGAAAAAGTACCTTTATTGGATTTAAGGAAGAAGAGGGACTGGAATCTAATTCTACTGTACCTGAAAATAGTGAATAAGGATGTTCATCATCTCTGGATTTTCCTGTTTTTATGCTGTATAAATTAAATTGAAGTAACCACTTAAGATTGATAATTGGCAGAACCTTGAACTGTAACTGTTTAGATGAAGTGCAGCTAAACAGTTACGATAAATGGAAGGAGAAATATTATGAGCAATACCTCTGCATATACAAAAATTCTTGAAATTGGCCGACCTCCAAATATTCAAAAGCTTTTTCCACATTCACAGGCATTACTTGTAAGTGGTAAAATAGTGGACAGGGCGCTGATTGCCAAAGGAAATGCCATGACAATGGCTGCTAATGGGCGAAGTACATTTGTCATTCGAGGCGCATTAATGGCTGCTCAACGAGCCAACAGTGCAATTATTATTGAGATTGCCCGTTCTGAAGGTGGAGCGAATGCTTATTGTCCCGTTAGTTTATGGAATATGGCAAGAATTGTAGATACTCTCTGCAATGAACTGGCCATAACCGTACCTGTTGCCATCCACGCTGATCATTATGGTATTAAACAGGAAAGTGATATGAAGATGGCAAAAATTGAGGTTCCTTCTATCTTTGAGGCAGGAATCACATCTATTGCAGTTGATGCATCTCATATGCCTGACGATAAAAACCTTTTGGCAAACATTGAATTAAATGAATATATCCCAGGATGGGCAGGGCTTGAAACAGAAGTCGGTGAGATTAAAGGCGCGCAAGGCTTATCAACAGTTGATGACGCATCTTTTTTAATTAAAGGATTGAATGCACACGGAATTTGTGCCGACTGGATTGCATTGAATAATGGAAGTATTCACGGACTCGAAGCATCTGGTCAGGGGATACAGGTAGAACTTACCGGAGAAATTCACAAAGCACTCGCTCCATTCGAAACCTCAGGGGCGCAACATGGTACATCTGGAAATAGTTCTGACCGCCTTCGTGCCATTTGTCAGCAAACCGCAACAACCAAAGCAAATGTCGCCACTGCTTTGCAAATGGTTTCCTGGGGACTTGAAGTAAATGATGATGGAAATGCTATTCTTGACAAAAGTGGTCATTTTGTAAAAGTTCCAGGCGAAGGTGTTAGCGAAGATATGTGGCAGCAAATGGTCACTTATGCAGATGAAAAGGGGTGGAAAGGTGGTGACTATAAAAAACTGAACCTAGCTTTTGAGAATAGACTTTGCGGACAGGAAAAAACAATTCGTGATCGCATGTGTGATCGAGTGGAAGCTTTTGTCCACACCATGCTGGTTGATGTGTTTTCAGCGGAGGATTCAGCAGATCTTGCTAAAGAAGCAATCCTTAAAGCAGGGTCGTATGATTTAGGTTCTAAAGTTGAGTTACTTGAAGATCCTGAAGAGTGGACAAAAGATAAGATTATTGCTCGAGCTGCAACATTGGATACTGACAAAGGACCTGAAGGGGATTTTGATGATTGATGGAAGTGTGAATATGAAAAAAGTTTTAGTCACTGGAACTGCAGGGTTTATAGGATCTTTCCTAGCTAAAAAACTGTGTGCATCCGGATGTGAGGTAGTTGGTATCGATACTATCACAGACTATTACGATATTAAGTTAAAAAATGATAGATTACAGCAGATTGCATCCGGAGACGGTTTTCAGAATTTAGAGATTGATATCTCTGATCGTGCTGCCATGGAAAAGCTATTTATGGATCATAGTTTTGATGCGGTGGTAAACCTTGCCGCACAACCTGGTGTTCGCTATTCGCTGATTAATCCAGCTTCATATGTTGATACAAACCTTGTTGGTTTTGCCAATCTGCTGGAAGGATGCAGGCATTCAGGGGTGAAACATTTTGTATATGCTTCATCGAGTTCTGTTTATGGTGCCAATACGCATCAACCCTACTCTGAACATGATAATGTTAATCATCCCGTTTCTTTGTATGCTGCTACGAAAAAGTCCAATGAATTAATGGCTCACTCCTATAGTCATCTTTACGGTTTACCTTGCACAGGGCTTAGGTTTTTTACTGTTTATGGCCCATGGGGCAGACCTGATATGGCACCAGTTCTTTTTGCTAAAGCAATAGTGGCAGGAGAACCCATTAATGTTTTTAATAATGGGAATATGGAGCGTGATTTTACCTATATAGATGATATTGTAGAAGGTGTTGCAAGAGTGGTAGAGAAGCCTGCTGAACCGGATTTTAACTGGAATAGCGAGCAACCCGATACCGCAACATCATATTGTCCTTATAGAATATATAATATTGGTAATAACAAGAAGGAACGTCTCCTCTATTTTATCCAATTACTGGAAGAGAATCTTGGGAAAAAAGCGGATAAGAATTTTCTGCCAATGCAACCTGGTGATGTTCAGGCAACGTATGCTAATGTTGACGATTTGATTAAGAATTTTGATTATAAACCAGATACGCCATTAGATGTTGGAGTAAAGCGGTTTGTGGAATGGTATCTGAATTATTATAAAGAGTGATGGATTCGTAAAAACTCTTCATCTTCTTCGTTACTGCAAATTCCTCATCATTTCAACGTACTCTAGTACGCCGAAATGATGAGGAATTTCCGTGCCTCGAATATGAAG
>JAOZTO010000344.1 GCA_029942265.1 Desulfocapsa sp. | reverse complement strand
TAACCTGCTCAGATATTTCTGTTATTGTTTCAAGAACATTTCCAATTTCATTGGCAGCAAGCCCCAAGGTTGAAACCTGATCTGAGCACGCAGCTGTCTGGGTGACCGCATCCCTTGTGATATTATTTGCTTTTTCAGAATGCTGGGAAATTTCGTTGATGGAAACTGTCATCTCTTCAGTTGCCACGGACACCATTGAAATATTTGTTGAAGCTTCTTCCATGGCAGCGGCAACAGAATTCATATTGGTACTCATTTCTTCACTGGATGCTGCAACTGTGCTGGCTTTGGCAGACGATTGCTCTATTCCGGCAGCTATTTTATCAGAAATGGTGGAAAGATCTCCAGATGATTGATTGAGTCTTGACGCATTGTCTGTCACCTTGGTTATGGTGTGTTGTATTTTTTCGACAAATGTATTAAACGCTGTGGCAAGTTCACCAATTTCATCTTTGCTGGAAGCATCCAGTCTATTGGTCAGATCGCCATCTCCCTCTGCAATATCTTTGAGTCGTAATATGACCAACCTGATTGGCCCGATGGTGGAACGTACCACAATTATAGAAAGTATGATAAGTAGTAGCAGAGTTGTAACAACGGTTGTGTATACTGTATATGTTGAAGTCCTAGTAAGACTGGCACTAGACTCCTGTGAAAGCTGAAGGAGTTTTCCGGCTGCGGTTTGGGCATCATTGCTGGACGATTCGAGGTTAGTGAGCAGATTTCTGTTTTCAATCCATTCTCCAAGAACAATGTCTTCTAATTCAGCCAGTTGTTTGAATAATTGTTCGATTTGTGACCAGATGTCTGAGTATTCCTGACTCTTTGCTCCTGCAACCAGGGTTTGGGTGTTACGTGTGCTCTGGTTGAGTTTTTTTCGTACTGTATCAATTTTTTCGTTATACTCAATTTCATTTCCATACAAAAAAAGATTCTGCGCTGCAATAGTCCGTGAATTGATTAGAGAACGAACATCTTTTATTTCACTGCGAAGAGATGAGGTAGCAGCTGGAAGCAACTCTCCCTCCATGGCTTGTTCTGTTTCTTCGGTATTAATTGAACCGATGATAGATGAAATAAGCTCAGTGATCTTTGAAGACACCTGATAAATATTTTTTTTATGTGCATCGATTACCTGATTATTTTCGGTAATCTGGTTAAAAATTTCTGCAAGTTTATTAATATCATCTCCAGCGACATCGGCAGCAACTCTTGACTTGTCGTTTGAGGCCAAATTTTTAATATCTGAAAGTATCTCTGTTGCCTGATTGCGCAGCTTGGTGAAGTCCTCAATCATGGGAGTATCTGCGCTAGTGGTTCTGGCAATCATAACCTCTTTTAAGATAACCTGGACAATATCCTGACTTTTAGAGGCAAGGGCAATGTCTTGGCTTTTCTTCATATCAAGCACACTGTTGACTGCTGCTGATACAATAAGCCCTAAAATGCCAACCGCAGCCAGCAATATAATTTTACCTTTTATAGACATTGCAAATCCTTTCATTACGCAACTCCTGCTAGTGGTGGATCTGCACAGGTAAAAAAAAACCTGTGCAGAATAGTGTTAATAAAACGTTAATGCTGCCATGTAATCATTCGTAATATCCAGCACCAAAAGCAGTGTTAAAACTAGGAACTTTTTCTACATAAGTGTGCTTGGCAGATGGTTTTTTCTCGCCCGGTTTTGGCCACATATAATCTACCCAGCCTTTACCACTCGCTGACGACGCAACCTTGGCAATCTCTGCAAAAATAATAACCCCATTGGCATCTTTTACGTGAAGCAGGCTTTTACCGACAAGACCTGGTTTAATCGGATGTGCCTGGGTTATAGCCTCGTCAGCAGAAGTGGCAAAAACGTAGGAATCTTTCCAGACAAACGGACCGTTTTTATCCCCAACCTGTTTTATTGCCTCATCTATTCCCTGGTCAACTGCAAGCTGGACAGCTGCCTGTACTTTGGCGATGCATTCTTCTTTTGTCGCAGGATCGGCAAGAGCCGATGTTCCTGCAAACGCTACAAGCATACCGATTACCATTAGTACAACTAATTTTTTCATCATACTTTTCTCCCTGTTGTCTGTGAAATTTTAAATACCTTCTGTGTTTATCTACTGCTCATTAATAATTAATCAACTTCATGTTACAGTGTATCATTAAAAAAATAATGTATCAAGGAGCATGAAATTTATTTTGAATGTAGTAAAGATGATGGACTCGCAAAAAGTCTGTTCGAGAAAGACAAGGGACAAAAAATATTGTCCTCCAGAACATAAGGAGTAATTAAATGCATACACAACGATTAGGCAAAACGAACCTCACCGTTACCCCACTAGGTCTTGGCCTTGCTGCACTTGGTCGTCCCGGATATATTAATATTGGACATGGCGACGATCTGGATCATAATCATAATATTGCAGTAATGGAGCACAAAGCACATACTGTTTTGGATGCTGCCTGGGATTCTGGCATTCGCTATTTTGATGCTGCAAGATCATATGGAAGAGCAGAAGATTTCTTACAATCCTGGCTGGTAAAACGGGCAATCTCACCAGATGCTGCCACCATTGGCTCCAAATGGGGATACACATATACTGCAAACTGGCAGGCCTGCTTAGAAAAAGGGGAAAAACATGAGGTAAAAGATCATTCTCTGCCAGTTTTGCAACGACAAATAAAAGAAAGTCAAAACCTGCTTGCTGACCACCTCGATCTCTACCAAATCCACTCAACCACCCTAGACAGTGGTGTATTACAGAATATTCCTGTCCTTACAGAGCTTGCTCGCCTACGAAACAGCGGTCTGGCTATTGGTTTTTCTGTAAGCGGCGTACAACAAGGGCAAACAATTGAACAGGCTCTTGAAATCGAATTTGATGGTGTACCTCTGTTTTCAGTAGTTCAGGCAAGCTGGAATCTTTTAGAACAATCAGCGTCATACGCCTTGCAGATGGCACACGATGCAGGACTTGGAGTTATCGTAAAAGAAGGGCTGGCAAATGGACGTTTAACTACAAGAAACAATGCGCCAGATTTTCAAAAACAGCTCATCCTGCTGAAGAAAGTCGCAGAGGAACAAAACAGCACAGTTGATGCTCTTGCCCTCGCCGCAGCAATAAATCAACCTTTTATCGACGTGACATTAAGTGGTGCTGCATCTGTTGAACATCTACACTCCAATCTGCAAGCTTTGCATATCAAGTGGAATGATTCACTGGCTGAAGCTTTGCAAGAACTTATAGAACCAGCTGAAATATATTGGCATACCCGTAGTTTGCTTGCGTGGAACTGAACATGATCAGATATTTATTGTTTTGCATGATACCCATCCTCCAAAGCAATTCGTAAATATTCGAATAGCACCCCAGGTTTGTTCGATCCGGCTTGTTCACATATGAACAAATATAGTTCACAAGCCGGATCGAAC
>JAOZTO010000343.1 GCA_029942265.1 Desulfocapsa sp. | reverse complement strand
TCCATTTATCTCGACATCGAACCAAAATGCTATTAAATCAACGGACTCATAGATACGCATACGCCTCATGACAATTTATTTGAAAAAATGAATCGAAAAATCAAAAAAGAAGTGCTGGCTCTTCTTGAGAAAGGTGATCTTGATAGAAGCCGTAGTGAGCTTGCTAAATTCGATGAACATGGATTGGTGAACCCACTTTTTTCTGCCCTATATCGACCTGAAGAGTTGCTTCGCTGGCACACAATATCCATTTTCGGTGAGGTGGTATCTCGGCTTGCAGACAAGGATATGGAAGCGGCTCGAATTATTATGCGTCGCTTTATCTGGAGTCTTAATGATGAATCGGGCGGTATCGGTTGGGGCGCGCCTGAGGCCATGGCTGAGGCTATGTTTTATCACGATAGACTGTGTGATGAATACCACCATATGCTAATATCGTATATGCGTCCCGATGGCCCACTTGCACATCAAGATGGCAATTTTCTGGAGCTTCCGGCATTGCAGCGAGGAGTACTCTGGGGAATTTGCAGATTGGCCGAAAACCGCACCCCTTTGTTGCTGGAAAAAGAGATTGCCCCTGATTTGTTTCCCTATCTTAATTCACCAGATGCAACGGTGAGAGGGCTTGCGGTGAAGGGATTAGGGGTCCTTGGAGTTACCGCTGCAATGGCAGATGTACAACTGCTGTTACACGATAAAGAGTCAATCAGGTTGTACCATGATGGTGATATTTCAGTATGTACCATTGCAGAGCTTTCCAGAAGTGCTCTTGAGCACATAGAAGGTCAATTCTAAAAAAAGAGTTTCCCATGTCCAAGCAAACTATTTCTAATCTTGGTTTTATGCAAATTCCCGTGGTCGCTGGTGATATACAAAATAATTTTGAGCAGGTTAAAATTGCTCTTGCGAAATTGGCTCCTGAACCTGGCAGCCTGATAGCACTGCCAGAGATGTGGGCTACTGGTTTTGTGTATGAACAACTCGATACACTTAGTGATGAAATCCCAGATCTTTTGCGTGAACTAGAGGTACTGGCTCAATCTTATAAAGTGGTTTTGGCAGGTTCTCTTCCTGTCAAAGATAATGGTCTTCTCTTGAATAAGCTGGTGTTTTCGGGGCTTGAAGATGAAGGAGATCAAACGCAGGGAATTATCAAGCAGCAACTCTTTTCATTTTGGAAAGAAGATCACTGGTTCCATGCTGGAAATCGTCCAACACCTGTGTCTTTTAGTGATGAAGAACAGGTTGGCGGTCTAGTCTGTTATGATATTCGTTTCCCTGAAACAGCGCGTCTTCAATGCTGTCAGGGGGCTGAGATTCTCCTTGTCTCGGCTGAATGGCCGTTAGCGCGCGTCGAACATTGGAGAATTCTCCTACAGGCACGAGCCATAGAAAACCAGGCCTTTGTTGTGGCGGCAAATATGTGTGGCGAGTGGAGTGGTATGCAGATGGGTGGACATTCACTAATTATTGCTCCAGATGGTAAGATACTTGTAGAAGCAGGTGAAGAACAGGAATCGGTTTCGGTTGCGTTGGATAAAAGCATTCAGAAAGAAGTACGACAACGGTTTAATACCGTTGCACCTTCACCATGGGCTGTCGAGGATGGCGAAAAAGTCGTATCACTGGAACATCTTGTGAAAATCGTATCTAATCGAAAACGGATAGGCCAGAAAGTAGTGTTCACTAACGGCTGTTTTGATATTCTTCACGCTGGTCATGTGGATTATCTGCAAAAGGCAAGACGGCAGGGCGATTTTCTGATTCTTGGACTCAACGATGACCAATCAATCCGTTCCATTAAAGGCGAAAAACGGCCAGTTAATAAGGAAGATGATCGGGCACGTGTTCTAGCGGCATTGGGGTGTGTAGATGCTATTGTTCTCTTTGGAGAGGATACTCCTCTTGCACTGATTACGGCATTATGTCCTGATGTGCTGGTAAAGGGAGCTGATTGGGAAGAAGATGAAATAGTAGGTGCAAAAGAAGTAAAGGCCGAAGGCGGACGAGTGGAAAGAATACCTTTTGTGAACAAAATGTCAACAACTGATATAATTGAATCAATTGTATCAGTTGGTGGTGGGTGATAAGTGTATGCCGAACAGTGAATTTGTATGATTTTTTTTGTACACCGTCCGGCACCTTTATTACCTCTATTCTTCGGGCGCTTCCTCAGTTTTTGAAGCACTTTCGGGGAGATCCACCAATCCAAATCCCATCCGAACGTTTTGGTCAATTTCGTTAAACATCTCGGGGTGTTCTTTTAAAAATCTCTTTGCATTTTCACGGCCCTGACCGATACGTTCATCTTTGTAGGAATACCAGGAACCGCTTTTGTCTACGATCTCCTGTTCTACGGCAAGGTCGAGCAGGTCACCCGCTTTGGAAATACCTTCGCCATACACAATGTCAAATTCTGCGATTTGAAAAGGTGGGGCGACTTTATTTTTAACAACTTTTACTTTTGTGCGGTTACCAACAATATCCTGTCCATCTTTTAATGCACCAATTCTTCTGATATCCAGTCGTAATGATGAATAAAATTTAAGGGCGTTACCACCTGTGGTTGTCTCAGGATTTCCGAACATAACCCCGATTTTCATTCTAATCTGGTTAATAAAAATCAAAATAGTATTGCTTTTACTGATTACCCCTGTAAATTTACGCATTGCCTGGGACATGAGTCGTGCCTGAAGTCCCATATGGGAATCACCGACGTTTCCGTCAATTTCAGCCTTAGGAACAAGAGCAGCAACCGAGTCAATTACGATAACATCCACTCCTCCTGATCGAATGAGAATTTCTGCAATTTCAAGTGCTTGTTCGCCAAAATCAGGTTGTGAAACGAGGAGGTTGTCCACATCGACTCCAAGCTGTTTGGCATACGCAGTGTCAAGTGCATGTTCAGCATCAATAAAAGCCGCTGTACCGCCTTCTTTTTGTGCTTCGGCGACAACGTGGAGTGCAAGTGTTGTCTTACCGGATGATTCCGGCCCATAAATTTCAGAAATTCGTCCTTTGGGGAATCCCCCAACTCCAAGAGCAATATCAAGACTTAGTGAACCTGTGGAAACAACAGGTATTTTTTCAATTGCAACAGATCCGAGCCGCATAATGGAACCTTTACCAAATTGGCGTTGAATCTGACTGATTGCATTGTCTACACTGCCTTCTTTATCTTTTGCTGCTGCCATTTTTGTACCTCGTTGAGATGGTTGTGTTTTAATTATTCGTGTCTGTAATTGTTCAGATACTCTCATTTTAAGTAAACATTCGGGTTCGGTTCAAAAAATAGGCCCAACCACTGAACTGTAAATGTTTGGATAGTGCCCCAGGTTCGATTGATTCGGCTTGTGAACTATATTCGTTCATATGTGAACAGGCCGGATCAATCGAAGATGGGGTGCTAGCCGAATATTTACCATTTTAACAGGTGTCTTCTTATAAT
>JAOZTO010000342.1 GCA_029942265.1 Desulfocapsa sp. | reverse complement strand
AGGGTTGGGTACATTGTCATACTCCAGCAACTGATGCATCCGGTGTTGTTAAAGCCGTAATGGATGAGTTGTTTGATTACTTTACTTCCATGACACTTCCAGCACAGGTTCGTATCGCACTTGCCTGTTGCCTGAATATGTGTGGAGCTGTACATGCTTCCGATATTGCCATCCTTGGTGTGCATCGTAAGCCACCGATGATTGACCATACACGCATAACAGGTGTTTGTGAACTTCCTCTTGCTATTGCATCCTGTCCGCTTGGTGCTGTTAAACCAGCAAAAGCAGAAGTTGATGGAAAAGAGATCAAGACCGTTAAAGTTAATAACGATCGCTGTATGTTCTGTGGAAACTGTTACACAATGTGTCCTGCAATGCCTCTTTCTGATCCAGAAGGTGATGGAATTGCAATACTTGTTGGTGGTAAGGTGTCCAACTCCAGATCAGCTCCAAAATTTTCCAAATTGGTTATTCCATTCCTGCCAAACACTCCGCCACGTTGGCCAGAGACTGTTGAAGCAGTTAAGAATATCTTGGAAGTATACGCAGCAGATGCTCGGAAATATGAGCGTGTTGGTGAATGGGCCGAGCGTATCGGTTGGGAAAAATTCTTTGAAAAATGTGACATTCCCTTCACTATTAAATCTGTTGATGATTATCGTCTGGCGTATGATACTTGGCGTACAACCACTCAGTTTAAGTACACCAAGCATATCAAATAATTAGTTGCTTGTTTGCAGCCGGAGAATGCAATTCTTCGGCTGTTTTTTTGGGTCTAGGCCCACTATGAGTTTATCTTAGAACAGGCTCATAGTAATGCTTGTCTAATAGGAGTTTCTGTTATGGGTATGAGTGATGAAGAAATTAAAGCTGCAATCGTTGAAAAGGCTACAAAGTCTCCAAAACCGCAGCTTTATATAAAAGATTTCTACAAATGTGATCCTGATACAAAACCACGTCAAATGAAAAATTTGGCGAATGCGCTTGTACGAGAGGGAGAATTGATGTTCTGGTCTTCTGGCTCTACAACAATGTATGCACGCCCAGACCGTATTAAAAATGAAGAGGGAGAGTCAGGTATAAACTAAGCCTGTAAGCTCTTGTTTTTTGAGAAAAGGTACGTGGCTCATTAGGGTTATGTACCTTTTTTTCGTTTATGGAAAAATTACTACATCTCCAGACAACTGATTCAACTAACTCGGTTGCATATCAACTCGCTTTAAATGGCACTAAACATGGATATGGTGTTCTTGCTGATAGACAACTTGCAGGTAAGGGGCGCCTTGGAAAAGACTGGAAATCTCCTGCTAAAACTGGCATCTACTGTTCTATAATTTTACGGCCAAAACTTCCTTTGTATGATTTCCCCAAACTTACTCTCACAGCCGGCCTTTCACTCTGTTCTGCAGTAGAAAAACTATCAAAAAATACATCTTACGGCTTGAAATGGCCAAATGACCTCTACTACAACACTAAAAAATGTGGTGGTATTCTTGTTGAGTCATCCATTGCTTCAGGTACAAGTTCCTTTGCAGTGGTTGGAATTGGGTTAAATGTAAATACTACATTACTTCAATTCCCGATAGAACTGCGGCAGAAGGCGACATCTTTGTATCTTCAAAGCGGTAACATATTTGATATCAGAGAGTTGTATTGGCTAATCCACGAGTCGTTGCTTACACATATGGAAATTCATGAAACGCAGGGATTTGAGAGTATCCTTACTGAATGGCGTAAACGCGATGTGCTATTGGGAAAAGAAGTTGAGTGGGTGACATGCGATAAAAAAGTGGTTATAGCAAGCGGTTTGGGACCTGATAAAAATGGTCAACTTCTGGCAAAAGATAGAACTGGTATGGTGCATAAAATTCTTTCGGGTGATGTGCAATTAGCGGATAATCCTGACGGCAAGAAATGAAAAAACCTTCACCTGCAAAAATATGCAGGTAAAGGTTTTATGTAGAAAATGATAGAAGGAGAGTTTTTAGGACGCCATCATTAATTAATAACGATAATAATCTGGCTTATACGGCCCATTAACCGGAACTCCAATATAATCGGCTTGTTCGTCGCTCATGGTAGTTAAATGAACGCCAATTTTTTCAAGATGCAATCTGGCAACTTTTTCATCAAGATGTTTAGGAAGAAAATATACTTTATTCTCATATTTATCTGAATTTTTCCATAATTCAATCTGAGCAAGTACCTGGTTTGTAAAAGAGTTACTCATAACAAAGCTTGGATGCCCTGTGGCGCAACCAAGATTAACCAGACGTCCTTCAGCAAGAATAATGATCTTTTTACCGTCAGGAAAAACTACATGGTCAACCTGTGGTTTAATGTTTTCCCAAGGAAGGTCTTTGATGCCAGCGATATCAATTTCTGAATCAAAATGTCCAATGTTACAGACAATGGCTTCATTTGGCATCTGCTCCATGTGAGCTCGTGTGATTACATTTAAGTTTCCAGTACATGTAACGTAGATGTTGCCCAATGGTGCAATCTCGTCCATGGTGACAACCTGATATCCTTCCATGGCGGCTTGTAATGCACAGATAGGATCAACTTCGGTGACATAAACAGTTGCACCCATACCACGAAGAGCTTGAGCACATCCTTTACCAACATCACCATAGCCAACCACTACTGCTTTTTTACCGGCAATCATAACATCAGTGGCACGTTTAATTCCATCAAGCAGTGATTCACGGCACCCATATAAGTTGTCAAATTTTGATTTCGTTACCGAATCGTTGACATTGAAAGATGGACACATCAATTTGCCATCACGAGCCATTTCGTTAAGACGGTGGACTCCAGTGGTGGTTTCTTCGGAAATACCCTTGATGTCTTTCATCTCATCAGTGTATTTGTCATGCATTATTAGGGTAAGGTCACCACCATCGTCAAGGATCATGTTTGGACGCCATCCATCTGGTCCAAAAATCGTTTTGTCAATGCATTCCCAGAATTCATCTTCGGATTCACCTTTCCAGGCAAAAGTTGGGATTCCTACTTCAGCCATTGCAGCAGCTGCATGATCCTGGGTAGAAAAAATATTACAGGAAGACCAGCGGATCTCAGCACCTAGCTCAATAAGGGTCTCCATAAGAACTGCTGTCTGGATGGTCATGTGAAGACATCCAGCAATACGGGCACCTTTTAAGGGCTGTGATTCTTTGTACTCTTCACGAAGCGCCATCAATCCAGGCATTTCAGTTTCTGCAATTTTCACTTCTTCTCGTCCCCATTTAGCTAGAGACATATCGGCTACTTTATAATCAGTCATCGTGTTTCCTTGTATTAAATGTTTTGTAAAAATAAATAGTTGTATTATTAATGTTTAGGCGGTTTTGGCTTCAATCCTAAAAGTTGTTAAATGCAAGCATCTTCGCACTTATGAGTCCGTTGATTTAATAGCATTTCGAAGTCTCGTACCTCCCTATCTGGTTC
>JAOZTO010000341.1 GCA_029942265.1 Desulfocapsa sp. | reverse complement strand
CATATAGTTGATATTCCGAGGATAAAATTTTTCATTTAACGAAGAGATCGGGCCAGATAAGCGAGGTACGAGACTTCGAAAGGCATTAAATCAACAGGCTCATACGTGAGGATCCGATGATAGCATTAACTACTTATCGCCTTTTTTCCTGTTATTTTTTTATTGTGTTCGTTTATCTCCTGATAAACGCCAACGTGGCGGCAGCGAAAGAATATTCTCCTTCGCTGAACCCTCTTGTTGTCCAAAGTGAAACAGAAAAAAAACTCGATATTTCCAAAATACAAACAGCTTCAAACACTGGCAAGACCGAATGGACGTTTCATAAAACTCTTGATGGGTTGCACCCTGACGGTCAGGAGCAACAGGCTGTCTGGCTGATGAATAGAGCAAGGGCTAACCCCAATCAGGAAGGTTTGTGGCTTGCTTCATCAAATGATTACAGTGTTGCTGGCGGCAGGAATTACTTCGGTGTTGATCTTGATATTCTAAGAGCTGAATTTGCAGCTATTGTTATAAAACCCCCAGTAGCTTTTGATAATCGTCTCTATGCCGCTGCTTTTGCTCACTCAACAGATCTTATTGAGCGGGATGCTCAGGATCACGACCAACAATATGCACGTGTTCAAGATGCAGGGTTTCATGTTTGGGGAGCCTTTAGGGGAAGTGTTTTTTCCTATGCAAAATCAGGTATTAATGCCCATGCTGCTTGGAACATTGATTGGGGGCCAGATGCGATTCCTGACGATGACGGAATGCAGGCAGGCCGTGGTCATAGAGTGGCTCTTATGTCGATTGGTGGTGAAAATACGAATGTGGGAATTGCTGCTATCCATGAAACAAATTCATCTACCGATGTTGGGCCATATGTGTCGACTGCAAATTACTGTCAGGCGAATTCCTACTATGCTGATCATTACAACACGTTTATCGTTGGAACTGTCTGGCATGATGCCAATGGAAATGATCAATATGATCCGGGGGAAGGGAAAAGCAATGTGATTGTCAATCCAGATCAAGGGAGCTATTATGCTGTTACTAGCGTTAGCGGTGGATATGCTATTCCGATAACAAGCAATACAATCTATACAGTCACCTTCAGCGGAGGTGACCTTGCAGGGAAATACATCAAATCGACCGTCGTAAATGGACAGAGTGTTCTAGTTGATATTGAGACAGGAAGTGACTCACCTATTCCCACGCAGAACTACCCGTTACCAGCAATTATGTTATTGTTGGAATAATAAGGAGTGGAAAATCTTGAAAAACAATACTTCAGGACAACTGTTGCTTTTCAAGATTTGCCCTCAATGCGTCAACACAATTAATCAGCAACCTATAACTCTGTAAATCCAAGGGTGATATTTGGCATTTTTAGAACATCGTGAAATGCTCCTATAATCGGTGGCATACACGGTTGTGCCGTTTGCTGTTCAAGTCAAGATATAATATCAAATGACAGCAGGTGAATATCCGTCGAAAAAAAATCCGTTTTGGCGAAATTTATTTGTACCTAGTTTGAAAAGATGCTAGAATAAATATTTATTTATTAGTCTGTTTTGAGGGAGGACTGGTCGTTAGAATCGCATTTTTCTCACTAGTACTTACCACATGGAAAGCAAAATTTTATCACTTAAGTTGGAGGAAAAAATGAATTCCAATCTGAAAGACATCGTCGAATTTGGAAATCGAATCGCTGTAACCTTCCTGGTTCTCACCTTTGTCTTGCTCATGCCACTCTCAGCCCGCTCCGCTGTCACTCTGCAACTCACAAATAACTTTGCCAGCGACGTCCTCAACGGCAGCGATTACTTTTCCAATAACTATTCCGATGACCAAATCTGGCTCTACTTTCTCAACGTCGGTGGTTGTGTTACTTACACAGATACGGACGATCAAGCTATCACTGCCTCGAATGCTACTGCCTTTAAACTCAGCACCGTCAAAGATCTGTCTTTCACGCTGAACGCCAGTGCCATATGCAACAGTACCAAGCTCTATGCCAGTTTCGGCACAACATCACCCTTCACGGGTAACAACGGTCCCGGTATCTTTGACCAGGATATCCCCTACGCCGTGATCGAATGGACTGTTGCTGGTAATCAGTATGACAATATTGACGTGACTTACGAGGATACCGCTGCCTTTCCCACCTGCCTTACCGTGGAAAACGCCAATAGCACTCAGACTGATCAAGCCTGTTTTCCGGATGGAACTGATGCGGAACATGTCATCAACGCCTTGAAAAACGTGATGCCAAATGCCCCCACTGGTCCCCAAAATGACAATTATCCGAGCCAAGGGGATAATCCGGGTTGGGGACCACTGGTGCCAACTGTCTCGGGTGACAACAGTGCTAATCGCTGGATCGGATCATCAAAGTATTGGCAATCTGCGGCGGATTCGAATGGTTTGGCGTCCGTTTATCTCTATGCGCCATCATTAAACGATTATCTGAAATATCTGCACGATAATGAGAGTAAATTGTTTGGCGAAAGCGGCAAAAGCGGTTGGTATGTGGATTATTCCGGTAATACCGGCTATTCCTTCTATGTGAGTGTGACAGGTAGTGATAATAATTATGGTCTGAAAATTCACGACATTCTTGTCGGAACGAATCCCTCTGCTCCTGATTGGAAAGCCGATCACACAGTAGGCGCAAGTACTCAAGGTGAAATCCTCATCGCTGCTAACAATGCCAGCCTCTCTTACAATGGATCAAACTACATCGGTAATTGGACCGATGCCACCATTTATTCCGGCGCTTCCTTGCTGAATGGCGACTTTGCCACAGGTCCAATCGTTACTGGATCAGATGATTTTGCCTCTAATGGGGATCATGTGGGATTAAATGCTACCATACTGGCCTCCCTGTCAGCCAGCATGGCAACCGGTTTATTGGGCAGTGAGGTCTATGTTAATAAGATCAAGGATTCTACTATGCCAGGTTCCACCTGTTACTGGTTTAATACTCTTGAAAGAGATCAGGCATTGACTACGCTATTCGACAGTGCATGGCCAAATGGAGAAGAGTTTTACGACCCCTTTTGGTACACTATGGCTGTTTTTACCGATATGCAGGGGTATCTCTCCCCATTTAATGACCGCTGGTCTCATTTTAGTCCGGACTTCAGTCTTGCTGCAGATTATACCGTCTTCTGGGATCTGGGTATCAAAAGCAGCGGTCAGTCCGCAACCTTGACCATGGCTACATCACTAGGAAGTGGCGGCACCACTGTTCCCTCCATAGGAACTCACACCGAAAAAGGTAAACTACTTTCCATAAAAGCCACACCTGCTACCGACTATAGTTTTGACAAATGGATAGTCAGCGGTAATGGTGTTGTCATAAATTCAACAGATCCCACAACTTGGCTGACACTCACTGGTGATGCCACTGTCACTGCAGTGTTTGTTAAGTCTTTTCCATGGATTTTGTTTCAGCCTCGCGTGAAGAAATGAAGT
>JAOZTO010000340.1 GCA_029942265.1 Desulfocapsa sp. | reverse complement strand
TAGGGACATCCAGGCATGAATCACGACGAATTGATAATCAGTTACGTGGACGTTCTGGTCGTCAGGGCGATTTGGGCTCATCGCGATTTTTTCTCTCGCTTGAAGATGATCTTCTTCGTATTTTTGGCTCTGGCCGAATATCAGGAATTATGGATAAGCTCGGAATGGAAGAAGACGAACCCATTGAGCATAATCTGATTTCAAGGGCCATTGAAAATGCACAGAAAAAAGTAGAAGGACATAACTTTGATATTCGTAAACATCTTCTCGAATATGATGATGTAATGAATAAACAGCGTGAAGTTATTTATCGTCAACGCCGTGAAGTTTTGTCCGGTGATAATCTGGTAACTGTTATTCAGGACATGATTGAAGATCAGATAGAACGACATGTAGCAGAGTTTTCTAACCCCCGCCTAGCATCTGAGGATTGGGACTGGAACGGTTTTGAAGAAGAGATGCTGGAACTTTTTCACCTCACCTCCGCTTGGACAGACGAAGATAAAGCTGGAATGGATGCAGAGAGTTTTCGGGAACGAATCACAGAGTTGGTGCAGGCGCAGTACAAAAGCCAGGAAGAGCATAATGGCGAAGAAACGCAGCGCCATCTTGAGCGTGTAATATTATTGCAAATGGTTGATACGCACTGGAAGGATCACCTCCTTTCGATGGATCATTTGAAACAGGGAATAGGTCTGCGTGGATACGGTCAGAAAAAACCTTTGGATGAGTATAAGAAAGAGGGATACAAACTCTTTATCGGGATGATTGAAACCGTCAAACAGGAGACTGTTACAACGTTGATGCGAGTTAGAGTGATGCAGGAAGATGAAGTTGAACGACTCGAGGCTGAAAGACGTGAACGCCAGGAGCAGGAACGTTCCCAAGCTATATTGAACAAAGGTGCCGCCGGAGAAGATGCTCCTGTTGCAACTGCTCAGCCAGCCAAGAGAGACGGGGACAAAGTAGGTCGGAATGCCCCTTGTCCGTGTGGTTCTGGAAAAAAATATAAGAAATGTTGCGGGAAGCCTAGTTGATTTTGGGGCTAAAAAAAAGCATTGGAATAATAAAATCCAATGCTTTTTTTATTTGGATGGAACAGAACCTACAAATTCATTTCTTCAATATCCTTAAAGTATTTTGAATCAGTTATGGTGATATGTTCAATAATCCATGTGTAAATAAAATCCAGCAATTCATCAATTCCTAACTTTCCATCATGAAAATTTTCAACATACCTATTGGTTTGTTGGCTAAGTTCTTGATGAATTTGATGGTGTGCCTCAAATTCAGGGTGTGCTTTATATAATTCTTCCTCTTCCCTGAAGTGCAAATCAATATAATCAAGTAAGCCTGTTAAAGCTTCTTCTATGGATTGCTTACTTTCACTAGCTCCCTGTAATTTTTGCAGAGTATCACAGAGGCTGAATAAATATTGATGTTGTAAGTCTATTAATTTGTTGTTGACGCTATATTCCGGTTTCCATTCTGGTTTTTTACGCATGATATTAATATATTCTTAACCGTGAAGGTTTTTGGGATTCATAATGTTTTCCTGCATGTCCTGTAGCTCATCAATTCCAGATATGATGATTTCAGGGTCACATTCAAAGTACTTGGCAGGAAGCTTATCTTCGTAATCCATTTCAGACAGAAGATATTTTATGCAATTTATTCTAGCTTTCTTTTTTATATCAGAGCGAATAATTGTCCACGGAGATATTGTACGATTTGTTTCTGATAACATCTGAAATTTTCGTACAGAATACAGATCCCAATATTTTTGAGCAAGATTATCCACAGGTGATAGTTTATATTGCTTCAATGGGTCAGTTTTTCGGGAGTCAAAGCGTTTTTTCTGGACATCCTTTGAAACGGAAAAATAAAATTTAAAGAGCTTTATTCCGTCTTTTACCAGTAATTCTTCGAGCATAGGCACGTCTTTTAGGAACCGTTTGTTTTGCTCATCGGTGCAAAAATTCATAACAGGTTCAACCATGGCGCGGTTATACCAACTACGATCAAAAAGAACTATTTCTCCTGCTGCTGGTAAGTGTGAAGTGTAGCGTTGGAAATACCACTGGGTCACTTCAGTTTCATTAGGTGTGGTGAGTGCAGTTACCCTCGCACTCCGTGGGTTTAGGTTGGCGGTGATACGTTTAATGGTGCCACCTTTTCCAGCTGCATCCCTTCCTTCAAATATTGCAAGTACACGTTGCCCCGTTAACTGCATATGTTTTTGAAGTTTCATTAGTTCTATTTGAAGGAGTTTTAGCTCTTTTTCATACTCAATATGCCAATTCTTGACATATATTGCTGTTTTGTCCTTACCATCTTTTGTCCCTTCATTTTTTAAGGCAGTACCTTCAAGTAGCTTAAATTTATGGCAACTAATCTGTTTTTGTTTTTTGTCTTTATCGTGATCCTTGTGGTGTTTTTTGCTTTTGCTTTTGTGGGACATGGCTTTCTCCTTAGCTTAGTGGGGCACCAAATTGTTTGGCCTGTTTTTTCATTATTTTTAATTCAATATTTCCAGGAATAACGGTTGCTGGATCAATATCAAAATCGAGAGTTCTGCTTCTTCCCCTATATTTTACAGAACTCAAAATGAGCTTCATTGTTTCACGACGTGCCATATGTTTATCATCTGATCGAATAATCCACCATTTTGATGACTTTGTATGTGTTTTTTGTAGTAGGATTTTTTTCTTTTCAGTGAATGACCCCCAGAGTTCCTGTGCTTGTAAATCGACTTCGCTTAACTTCCACTGCCGTAAAGGATCATTTTTTCTTCTGTCAAACCTCCTTGCCTGTTCATCCTTGCTGACTGAGAAGTACAGCTTTAGGAGAATGGTTTGTCCAGCATCAAGGATAAAATTATTTTCATAAGTAGTCACTTTTTTTAGAAAACGGCGATACTGCGCTGTTGTGCAAAATCCCATGACAGGTTCAACCATTGCACGGTTATACCAACTTCTATCGAACATAACAATTTCACCGGCATGGGGGAAACGTTCAATGTATCGTTTCATGTGTAGTTCAGTTTTTTGGGTTTCGTTTGGTTTGCCAAGGGCTTCAACACGATATCGTTTTTCGTTCATATACCGGCTGACTCGTCGAATGGTACCACCTTTTCCGGAAGCATCACGCCCATCAAAAAGAATTATCATCTTTTTACCGGTTCTTTCCAAGTGAGCCTGCATTTTTATAAGTTCTGCTTGGTATGGTTTGAGTTCTTCAGAATTATAGTATTTTAGAAGTGCTGCTTTGACAATTTCCTCTTTATGCCGTTCTTTAAGAACAGAGAGAATTTTCTGACTTTTTTCATCAGGAGCTTTAGATTTGAAATCCTTGTCGAGTTTATGGACAAGTTTTCGTATCGTTGCAGTACTGCCTTGAGGTTCAGAGTTAGATGTTTTCTGTTTTTTATTGGACATTGAATGTATCCCCTTACAAAAATTAAA
>JAOZTO010000339.1 GCA_029942265.1 Desulfocapsa sp. | reverse complement strand
TTTGGTACCATTCGCCAGCCACCCATATTTATCATCGACATGGTTTCGGCACCGCCGGCAATAATAATATCTGCAATACCAGCGGAAATTTTCGCTGATGCAATGGCAATGGTTTCTAGTCCGGAAGCACAGTAACGATTTACTGTTGAGCCAGGAACATCAACATTATCAAGTGACATTAGTGAGAGCAGTCTTCCCATATTAAAGCCTGTTTCGGCTTCAGGGAAAGCGTTTCCAACTACAACTTCGTCAATTTTTGTCTTATCAATTTGTGGAAAATCGTTCATCAGATGCCTGATAACTTCTGCTGAAATATCATCAGGACGTGTAAAACGAAAACTGCCTCGTGGTGCTTTCGCAATAGCTGAACGATATCCTCCTACTATATATGCATTCATAGTTTTATATTTTAATTTCTTAATATCTTTCCTTTAGTTATCAGACTCTGAATTCTTTCAAGAGTTAATCGGGTTGAAGCAAGTTCCATAAATGCCTTGCGTTCAAGGTCGAGCAAGTATTGTTCAGATACTTCGGTAAGGGCTTGTGATATAGGACCTCCTGCCATAACTTCTCCAAGTTTCTCTGCTATTATTTTATCATGTTCTGACATATAATGACCGGTTGTAAATCCATCGGCACCAACGTAAACCATTCCAAGTACTTCTTTACCGAGCACTTTAATATCGTTTCGTGCTGCAGGTTGAGTATAACCTTTGTCGGCCATCTGAATTGCTACATTTTTGGCATATGCCAATTGATGGGCACGACTAACAATCACTTCATCTGTTCCTGGTCGTAAATAACCTAGGTCGAATGCCTCATAAGCTGATGTTGATACTTTTGCTTGCCCAATACTTAAGTATCTGTTTAGAAATGTATTAGTGCGTATATCACCATTCTTAAGTTCATCTGAAAGGCGTAAAGCAAACTCTTTGGTTCCACCGCCACCTGGAATAAGTCCTACCCCAAATTCAACGAGTCCCATATATGTTTCGGCATGAGCAACAACTTTGTCGCTGTGCATACATAATTCGCATCCTCCACCTAAAGCCATCCCATGGGGGGCGGCTACAACAGGTATTGCCGAATAACGCATACGCATCATGGTTTTCTGGAACCACTGAACTGCCAAATCCAACTCTTCCCATTCTTGTTCTATTGCCAACATGTATATCATTCCAACATTTGCTCCGGCAGAAAAATGATCTCCTTCGTTTGAAATAACTAATGCTTTGTAATCAGCTTCTGCCATATCAACAGCCTTATTCAGCCCTTCCAGAATACCTGAACCGATTGTATTCATTTTAGTATGGAATTCTGCGTTAAGCACACCGTCTCCTAGATCAAAAATTGTAAGGTCGTTATTTTCCCAGAGTACATTCGTCTGGCGAATTAGCTCAAGTGAAAGTCTGCCTTCCTGTCCCGGTATAACCTTATATGCTTTTGATGGAATATCATAGCAATATTTCAGTCCGTTATCAACTTTATAGAAAGAGGTTATTCCGGCATCGAGCATTTCGTAAACCCATGGGGCAGCTTTTTTACCAGCTTCTTCCATTGCTTTAACGGTATTCTCAACACCTACTGCATCCCAAGTTTGAAAAGGACCTAATTTCCAGCCAAAACCGGCATTTAGGGCGTCATCAACCTTGTAAATATCATCACTTATTTCGGGAATACGGTTTGAACTGAATTGGAATAATGCATTAAATGATGCTCTGTAGAAATCGCCAGCTTTACCTTTATCTTTCAACAAGATTGGCAGGCGCTCCCTAAGATCATCTATTGTTTTGGTTTTTTCAAAAACGCTAAACTTAGGTCGTGGAGCTTCTACATATTCAAGAGTGTTAAAATCAATGGAGAGGAATTTTTTCTTGCCATCCTCTACAACTTTTTTAAAGAAACCCTGTTTTGTTTTTGACCCCAACCAATTATTATCAAGCATTTTTTGAAGATAATCAGGAATATTGAATAGTTCATTGGCCTCATCATTAGTTGTTTCTTTAATGTTATTGGCAACATGAACTAAAGTGTCAAGTCCTACAATATCAGCTGTTCTAAATGTTGCTGATTTAGCATGACCAATAACCGGACCTGTAAGTTTGTCTATTTCAGGAACGGTAAGTCCGAGATCTTCCACATTATTGAATAACTCCATTATTGAAAATGTGCCTATCCTGTTTGCTATAAATGCAGGTGTGTCTTTTGCAAGTACAGGTGTTTTCCCAAGGAATTTAGAAGCATAGTCTTCTAAAAAGGAAATCACTTCAGGATCGGTTTTGCTTGTGGGAATTATTTCAAACAATTGAAGATAGCGAGGTGGGTTGAAGAAGTGAGTGCCACAGAAATTTTTCTGGAAATCTTCACTTCGCCCTTCTATCATTGCTTCAACTGATATACCTGAAGTATTGGTAGTTACCAAAGACCCTTGTTTGCGTAGCTTATCAACTCTCTCAAAAACTGATAGCTTAATGTCTAATCTTTCGATTACTACTTCAATAATCCAATCATAGTCTTTGATTTTATGAAGATCATCATCAAAGTTACCTGTGGTAATACGCTTTGCAAACTCCTTCTTATATATAGGAGATGGTTTTGATTTAAGCGCAGCCGTTAGTGAATCATTTACAATACGGTTTCGCACGGCTTTGTCATCAAGACTCATACCGGCTGCCTTTTCTTTGCCATTTAACTCTCTCGGAATAATATCGATTAACAATACTTCAGTCCCGATGTTGGCAAAATGACAGGCAATACCAGACCCCATTACGCCGGAACCCAGTACTGCAACTTTTTTTATTCTGTGTATCATATTATAGGTGTTATATTAAGAATTCCTTTATTATTTCTAATTGATGTGTTGGTCTATAGTTTGTTTTTATGAATATTTATTTCTAGTTTTACCTGCTCTTTAATAGCATTGTTAACTCTCTCAAATGTCTGTAAGTCTTTTAATTGTAGCTTTTTAAAAAGCTTGCCATTGAACTCTAGCACAAATTCTTCAATTTTATCTTTAAGTTTCTTACCCTCTTCTGTTAAGAAAATTCGAACAATTCGTTTGTCTTCTTGATCAGGTTTGCGATAAATCATTCCATCATCTTCCATCTTTTTTAGCATACGGCTTAAGCTGGAGCTTGTCATTCCCATAAGAGGACCAATTTTTGTTGCCGGCATACCCTCAGCCCCTATATTTATCAACGCATATCCAATTCCCTGAGTTATGCCATTCTCTTGTGCTATCAGGTTGTACATTCGGCGCATTGCAAATAGCGTTGAGCGGAGGTGAAAATCTACTGTGTCTTCTACAATCATATTTAGTGTGTTATTATTTTTGGTTTTTGGATTTTTGGTTATTGAATATTATTTGGTTATTGCTTTTTGATTATTTTATTATGCATGCATTGCAAAATTAACATAATAATACTATGCATGTCAAGTATTTTTACATTTATTTTTGAAATATTTTTAGAAAGGATAAAAT
>JAOZTO010000338.1 GCA_029942265.1 Desulfocapsa sp. | reverse complement strand
CCGAATATTTACGTCATCAACAAACAGCTTCAACCCTTAAGAGGATACAATGGATATTTTCACAAGTCTTGATGTTAGTGCTTCTGCCCTAAAAGCACAACGCATACGACTCAACACAATTAGTTCCAATATTGCCAATGTGGAAACAACATCAACACCTGAAGGAGGGCCGTACAAAAAAAAATCGGTTTACTTTCAAACCAAAGCCATATCATTCAAGGATGAGCTGGATAGCTCCATTAAAGGGGTTGAAGTGACAAAAATCGTTGAAGATGATTCAAAACCAAGAAAAATATACGACCCTTCCCACCCAGATGCCGCTGAAGATGGCTACGTTGAAATGCCAAACATCAGTGTCTTAAAAGAGATGGTTGACATGATGTCGGCAACTCGTGCATACGAAGCCAACACTACAGTTATTAAATCCGCAAAACGAATGGCTCTTAAAGCTCTTGAAATAGGGAGATAATGAACAATGAACCAAATGATCACAAACCCATCAAGTTTCAAACCTTTATCACTTAAGGCAGCTGACACAAACCCCGTAGCCGTTGCCAAATCAGATTTTTCTAAAGTAATCAACTCCACTATCAATCAAGCTGTTGATGCTGAAGCTAAAAGCGACCAATCTATTCAAGCACTACAGAGTGGAAAGGCAAAAAATTTACACGAAGTAATGATTAGTGTCGAAAAAGCTGATATTTCGCTTAAAATGCTCGTGCAGTTTCGTAATAAAGCCCTACAGGCTTATGAAGAAGTTATGAGAATGCAGATTTGACGTAGTAGTAGCTCTAAGCTCAAAAACACACAAACCACTTTATTATTTCACTTTTGTAAGCAAAGGTATTTTTCATGGCCGACGAAGAAATTATCCAAACAGAATCACCAGAAGACGCAATCGCGATTCCTGAACGAAAGAATATGGTTACACTTATTAAGGAATGGCCAATCCAAAGGAAACTAGCCTTAATTGCTGTCACTGTTATTTCCATAGCAATCTTTGCATTTATCATTCTTCAGGCCAGAACTGCTGATTACCAGGTACTTTATGCAAATCTTTCTGAAAAAGATGCGGCATCTGTCGTCTCCTGGCTAAAGGCAGAACGTATAGATTATCAGCTCAAGAACAACGGAAAAAACATCTGGATAGCTGCCAATAAACTTTATGAAACACGCCTTGAGCTTGCATCGGGAGGTTTGCCTTCCGGCGGTGGTGTTGGCTTCGAAATATTTGACAAACAATCTTTTGCTCTCACAGATTTCGTTCAAAAAGTGAATTACACCAGAGCATTACAAGGAGAGCTGGCAAGAACCATCACTTCCTTAAAACCAGTTGAAGCCACACGAGTTCACCTTGCAATACCAGAAAAACGACTTTTTAAAAACCAGCAGAAACTTGCCACAGCTTCTGTTATTGTAACCCTCACCAAAACCGGTTCCCTCGACAAAAACCAAGTACAGGGAATTATTCATCTCGTATCCGGTTCTGTTGAAGGCCTTAACGCCGATGAAGTTACAGTTATTGACAACAATGGAAACATCCTGAAAGGAACTCAAAAACCTGATGAGGAGGAACGTTTTTCTGTTGATATGATCGTTTTTCAACAAAAGCTGGAACATCGTCTTGAAGAAAGAGCTCAAGATCTTCTGAATAAAACAATGGGGCAAGGCCAGGCAATGGTCAGAGTGACTGCTTCCCTTGATTTCGCAAAAGTTGAGCAAACTGAAGAAATATTCGATGCTGATGATCCTGTTATTCGCAGCGAACAGACCGACCAGAGCAGTAATGGCAGTTCAAGTAATGGCGGAATACCAGGGGTTGAATCAAATCTTCAGGGCAATGCAGGTGGTGGTGGTGAAAAGGGTCCTTCCTCAAACAAATCGTCACGAACTACTAATTATGAAATCAGTAAAACAATCAGCAAAACAATAAAGCCAGTCGGTACCATTAAAACTATTTCTGTTTCTGTTTTAGTGGCCGATAGAGTTACTCCAGCCAAAGACGAAGAAAGCCAACCGGAAATCGTAGCACGAAGTGCAACTGAACTTAAAACCCTTGAAGACATGGTGTCAAGTGCGTTGGGACTCAACCTTGAACGGGGTGATATTATCAACATTACATCATTACCTTTCATTGTCTCAACTGATGAGCAGATGCTGGCTGATGCAATGCCTGAGACTCTGCTGTACGAATACCTTCCTTTTATCAAGATTGGACTACTTTCCATTGCCGCCCTACTCTTTTATTTCCTCCTGGTTCGTCCAATTATCAAGACCATGAAAACAGATGTTATTGATCACAATAAAACTGTCACAGAACTTGAACAAGCAGTACAAGACATAAAAGATGCCAAAGAAAACGCAGAAATTGAGCAACAAACATTCGAATCAGAAGAAATTGAAGCTGATGCTGTTATTGCACTGCGCAATGAAATAATGCAAAACCATGTACCATCTGCGTATATAATCAAAAACTGGATAAATGAAGGCTAACATATGAACTTTGATACACTTACAGGACTTAACAAAGCAGCCGTACTTCTCATGTGCCTTGGAGAAGAAGCTACTGCAAAAATATTTGAAGAATTAAGTGATGAGGAAGTCGGACTTGTGACCCGAACAATTGCCACAATTGAACATATTCCAGAAGATGTAAAAGAGACTGTCTTTGATAATTTCCAGGAATCACAACGTCAATTCGCCGGACTTTTTATTAAAGGAAGTGAGTTTGCGAAAAAGGCGATCACTTCACTTGATTCCAAGGATCGAACTGAAAACCTTCTGGATCAATTTATTTCCGGAACAGAATCTCGCCCCCTTGAGACCATTTCGCTTATGGAACCAGTCATGGTTGCAGGGTTACTGGAAAAAGAACATCCTCAAACTGTTTCGCTTGTACTCTCCACTCAGCACGTGAGCCATGCCAGTGAGATTCTTTCACATCTTCCCGAAGAAATTCGTGCCGATGTTGTCTACCGAATCGCCAAAATTGAAAAAGTCTCATCCGAAGTTATAACCAAAATTGAAGATGCCCTGCATCGGGAAATTGGACAAGTGGGAAACAAAAAACAGAGCTTGGTTGGTGGTCTTGATAAAGTTGTGGATATTCTAAACAATCTTAAAAACAGTATGGATGCTGACATCCTCGATGATATCGAAGAAAATGATCCCGACATGGTTGAAGAAATCAGAAAACGTATGTTCACTTTTGAAAATCTTACTGCACTTGATGGTCGTTCGCTACAGATGATTCTTCGCGAAGTGAACAATGATTCTCTCACGATGGCTCTAAAGACAGCCTCAGATGAAATGCAGGAAAAAATATTTGCTAATATGTCTGCACGTGCTGCTGATATGATTCGTGACGACCTTGAGGCCATGGGTCCTGTACGACTATCAGAGGTCGAAGCTATGCAACAATCCATTGTCAAAATCGCGATGAAACTTGAAGAAGAAGGTAAACTCGTACTCGGCACTGGAGG
>JAOZTO010000337.1 GCA_029942265.1 Desulfocapsa sp. | reverse complement strand
TTCAGGGTTATGGCTGGACTTTCACCAGCTAGTTCGTGACCATGCCGGTCACACTTCCAGATCTTCTTCCAGAAGTTGAGCTGTTCCAAGTGCAGCAAACAACGGGGAATTAATTTCATGAGCAACAGTACCAGCAAGCTCCACAACTCCCTGAAGTTTAACCCGCTCTAGTTGTTCTTCTTCCAGTTGTTTTTTAGCCGTAATATCACGTATCACCTCAATGACATACTCAACCTCTCCATCAAGGCCAATCATTGGAGATGCCGTACGTTCATACCATTGCACTCCATCATGCTGTAACGCACTATGTATATGTGTTGCGCTTTTTCCAGTCTCAAAAACTCTGCTCACAGGACAACCCTTTGTTTCGTATTCCTTATCCTGCCAGAGACCATCATAATTGCGACCCAAGAGTTCATTTTCAGAACAGGCCATTTTTTCCTGCAACACCTTATTCACTAGAACCAGATGTTTGCCCTTATCAATCACCAGGAGCTGCGGCCTGAGACAATCCAGGATATCACTAAGAAAACGCTCGTTTTCCTCAATTTGATTAAAAAGCAGAGTGATCTGCTGATAGGTTTTAGCGTTGCGGATAGCAACGCCACCAACTTCTGTGGCAGTTACTGCAAAGTTAATTTCACTGCTGGTAAAACATCGAGAAACATCGGAAAGAATACGAAGCACTCCGATAACATCAGTTCCTGCTTTTATAGGAACTGACAGGAGTGATTTAATTCCCTCTTCTTCCATATTTTTTTTGTAAATAATTCTGTCATCTTGCCCCACATCAAAAATAGAGACAGGAGAACCGGACAGTGCCGCTTCCACATTTTTTTCATTCTCAACATGCCCTCGTTGCAAGTAGGTCTCAGAGAGACCATGGGATGCAACTAATTCAAGTTGATTTGTTTGTGATTGCAGAAGACGAATGCTACAGCCCTTACACCCAAGAGATGTTGGCAAACGCTCAACAATAGTATCGAGCACCGCCGAAAGATCGAGGCTGGAACTCACCAAAGTGGAGAGTTCCTGCACCTCCTTCATAAAATCTACCTGATTCTCCATCTCCGTAAACATTCTGCTATTTGAAATAGCAATCCCTACCTGTTCGGCAAGTGCCATGGAGAAAGAAATCTCATCAGTTGTAAAAATTCGTTTTTCCCGAGTCAGGAGACGAAGCATTCCAATGATAGCATCCTGAAATATAATAGGCAGAGTGAGGACAGACTTTACGCCCTCACTCTGTATCAGTTGTTGATCATTGTTTCCTACTTCCAGATTCACATCGTTTCTGGCCACAGGGTAGCCAGAACGAATCATCTCCATGGTTTCTTCCGTATCAATATTCATACGGGAAAGATACTCATCAGAAAGACCATGGGCTGCACCCATTACAAACTTACTGGTTTCAGCATCAAGCAGTCGAATCGTTGCAGCATCCACCGCCATAAGATCCGGTAAGCTCCCAACAATGGTATCCATCACCTGTTGATGATCCAAAACCATCGACGTGAGCCGAGTCACTTTCTGGAAAACCTTAAGGTACTTCTGTTCCTGTAATAATGTCATAGGGAAAACCGACTCAATCAGACCTTTTCTATTTTAGTTTTGATATACTTTAAAGGCGGTGTCGCCGTCCATTTACATGTTGTATTGGGTTTCAGCAGAACATTTGTATTAAACCCTTTAAATTGTGGATATTTAGGATCACCTTCCAATCCATATTTATTTCCAAACCCTCCTGCTGCAGCCAGAACTCCCTGACGAATTCCCCAGGTAACCTTGGCCGTGGCCTCAATGGATGCCCATGGAGAACTAACTTTCACAGTATCACCATCACTGATACCAAGCTCCCTGGCATCCACATAGTTGACCCACACTGGATTACTACCACAAGCCTTCATTAAGGAAACATTCCAATAAGTAGACGTATGTTCATGCTCAATGACTCGAAAAAAACCTAGTATCATAGGGTGGTCATTATCTGGTTCAAGCTCAGGCCAGTCTTCCCACGGATCTTTATAATCAGGAAGACCATCTACACCGTTTTCTTCAGCCAAAGGATTCATGAAGTTATATTTTCCAGTCTTGGTATTTCCTGAAGAGCCATATCCGGCGGGTGGATTCATAGAACCCCATTCCTTATACTTGTAATACTCATGTTTGTCTGTGACATGATACCCAACCTTACGCAACTCTTCCAAAGTAATCGGCTGATTACGTAGCTGGTTCTCAAGGAATTCATCCTCATTTTTCCATGTAAAATACTCGCCATATCCCAGTCGTTTGGCAATTTCCTGAAAGATAGATACAACTGACTTCGTATCATACATGGGTTTTATGGCTCGCTGAAAAAGCGAGATAAAAGACTCATACATCCAGTCAGCAACGACTCGACTCTGTTCAAGATACGTACAGTCAGGTAAAACTACGTCACACAACTCTGTTGTGTTGGACATGTAGCAATCGATGGAACAGGAAAATTCCAGTTTTTCAATAGCTCGCTTAACAGAAGGTTCACTGCCGGAAGACATTACCGGATTGCCAAAATAACAGAGCATTGCTTTGAGTTTTCCCTCATCAACATCTTTTTCAAAATACGCAGGAATCCAACCGCTCCATAAATGTCCTTTGTCCAGTTTAGTTTTAGGCGCATTGTTCGGTGGTTTTGCCTGATCATCACTCCAAGCGGAAGCCAGTTTTTTCTTACGAACCAGAGATGGCCCACCAGGTGCATCAAAAGTACCCATTAACCCATTCATGGCAATAAGTGCTTGAGTAGCATGCAGAGTATTGGGTGCCTGGGTCACACCAGTCCAGCTATTTGTTCCAACTGCCGGCGCTGCAATGGCAAACTCGTGTGCAAGACGTGTAATAGTACCTGCTGAGATACCGCAGATCTCCGCTGCCCATTCCGGTGTTCTTGCAATTCCATCCTCTTCACCCATAAGCCGATTTTTGAAGGCTTCAAAACCGTAAGTCCAGCTTTCGACAAACTCTTTGTTGTAAAGATCTTCTTTGACCAGCACATAACACATAGCCATTGCCATAGCACCATCTGTTCCCGGTTTAATAGCAATCCACTCAGAAGCAATATTGGCTGTTTCACTTCGTCTAGGATCAATCACCACCAATTTTGCACCACGTTTGACTGCTTTCTTCAGATTAGCGAGCTTGCGCTGTCCAGCAGAGGTAGCCAGTTCATTCATACCAAAAAGCATGATGAATTCAGATTTTTCGTAATCAATCCAAGGGCGTTTTTCACTAAAATTATTCTCATTAGCCATACGCGCCGGATTATCACACATCTGTCTATGAGTAACCTTGTTTGGTGTACCGTAGGCTGACATCACTGCCTCGTGACACCAGTTGTTAAAATCATTACCACGATGAAAACCAACTTCTACAGGATCGATACGTTTCAGGTTTTCCACTGTACGATCAAGAGCTTCTTCCCAACTGGCTTTACGGAATCTACCATTTTCTTTAATTAG
>JAOZTO010000336.1 GCA_029942265.1 Desulfocapsa sp. | reverse complement strand
CAGTTACAGTTCAGTGTTTTTCCAAATATCGGGTACTAGCTGAATAGTTACAAATCATTTTTATATTAATATTAGCACGAAACGTGCCAACAACAGGAATAAAGTTTTTAGAGTGTTATTTAAATCATATACGTACGTATACTATCTGGTGCCCTATCCACATCGAAACGTTTTGAAACATTCCCCCTGGTGCCGTTCCTATTCGTTCCATACTGAAACACACAGACTCCTACAAAGCCACATATACAAAAAAATCACGCTGACATTTGCCAAACACAAAGAAAATGACTACCTCTTGAAAGTATGTCACCCTACGATTCAACTCATGCCCCACCTCATTCAGCAAAAGAACTGTCTACGACCACAGACAGGACAGAAGTCCTGACAACAAGCAATGAACAGGAAGCTACACTATGTTCCCTTGTCCTCTCCTCCACTGGGATTAGTCACCATTACCATCAATCGGATCAAAACCTAACCCTCAGCGTGGATACTAACGATTTCTCGGAAGCAAATAATCAACTTAAAGCGTACTTCCACGAAAACAAGAACTGGCCCCCAAAACCTGTGTCACCAACCGATGGATTCACACCTACCCTGCAACCACCTACACTTTTGCTGATTGGTGCATTGGTGCTTCTCTATACCATTACCGGCCCTTGGGCCGAGCACTCTTTCTGGTTTAGCAAAGGCGCAGGAGACGCCGAGGCAATCTTGGGTAACAATGAATACTTTCGACTTGTCACTGCGCTCACCCTACACGCCGACACCGTACACTTGCTGGGCAACTGTCTGTTTGGTGGTTTTCTTTTTCATTTTCTCTGCAAACTTACAGGGAATGGATTGGGGTTGTTTGCCATGATTATTAGCGCAACAGTTGGAAACTATATCAATGTTGCTCTGCATGGTAACAATCATCTCTTTGTCGGCTTCTCAACAGCTGTTTTTGCGATTATTGGAATGCTCGCCATGATCAACCGCAGATACAACACCAACACCCGCTACCTACGAATCCTACCATATATGGCAGGAGCAGCACTTCTTGCCATGATCGGAAGCTCCGGGGAACGAACAGATCTGGGAGCACATTTTTTCGGTCTTTGTAGCGGCTTACTTTCTGGCTGGATACTGAGTCAGAAAGCACTGCTTGAGCTACGTAAATCATTGATCTTCCAAACCATCCTTTTTTTCTTTTCCATTACTATAATTGTCATTGCATGGAAACTCGCATTTCTTTAGGGGGATGGGTTCGTAAAACTTCAAAATAAACTTGCACTCCCAAAAAGAATCATTACCTTAGTAAAAATATTTACAGTAACTCACGCAACACACCCCCTGAAACTAGGAGAAATCATTCATGTCCAACCAGGATCAACAACCACCGTGGGGAAAGAACAAAAAGCCCCAAACCCCTGAAGAAATGGTGGCTCAGCTCATCAAAAAACTTCAGAACTACTTCTCAGACTCCCCTAAAAAAGGATCTGCAGAGGGAGCGCCTCAAAAGACAACGCCCCCAAATCCCTTTGCTGCCATAGGTAAATTACTTGCAATTGTTTTAGTAGTTTTGCTATTGCAAGGTGTTTATTCCTCATTTTTCAAGATTAACCCGGCAGAAGTCGGTGTTATCCTGCGATTTGGTCAATACAACCGCACAGCAAATCCGGGATTGCATTTCAAAATCCCTTATATTGATGTCCTCTATAAAGTTGATGTGGAACAGATCAGAAAAGAAGAGTTTGGATTCCGTAGTCGTACTCCCGGCCAACGAACAAGCTATGATCGTCAAGGGCATGATATGGAATCACTCATGCTGACAGCTGACAAAAATGTCATTAATGTTGCTTGGATTGTTCAGTATCGTGTAAGCGATCCGCAAAATTACCTTTTCAAAATTAAAGACGTTCGTCAGGCTATTCGAGATCTTTCAGAAAGTGTTACCAGAGGGATAGTGGGTAACATGGATTTTGACTATGTCCTCTCCAACCGTGATCTTTTGGCTGCTGATGTTAAAGCAGAACTCCAGACGGAATTGAAAAAGCTTCACGCAGGTGTGGCTATCGGAACGGTACAGTTTCAGGACATTAATCCTCCCGATCAGGTTAAACCAGCATTCAATGAAGTCAATGAGGCTGATCAGGACATGAAACGTCTGGTCAATGAAGCTGAAGAAATTTACAACCAGAAAATCCCTAAGGCTCGTGGTAGTGCCAAACAGATTGTTGAAGAATCGCACGGGTATGCAGTGGCAAGGGTAAACGATGCCAAAGGTGAGTCAGGACGATTCCTAGCTATCTTAAAGGAATACAGAAACACTCCTGATGTCACACGAAAACGTATGTACTTGGAAACTATGCAGGAAGTACTTCCCACAGTGGAATCAATTTACATAATGGATAAAGACCAGCAGACACCTCTGCCTCTTTTAAATCTCACTAAAGGAGCATCTTCGTCTGCTCTCTTACCGGCTGCTAAATAGCAAGGGATCTGATATGAAACAAATAGTTCAATTTTTCCTCATCGGCCTGGTTTTGCTTGGCATAACTGTGGTTTATGATGGGTTTTACATTGTAAAAGAAGACCAGCAGGTCATGATTACCCAGTTTGGTGCCCCAGTTGGAGAGCCAAAAACAGAAGCTGGATTTTACCTGAAACTCCCCTTTGTCCAGGACGTCAATTACTTTGACAAACGGATTCAAATTTGGGATGGTGATCCTAACCAAATCCCAACTAATGATAAAACGTATGTATACCTCGACGTTACTGCCAGGTGGCGCATAACAAATGCCTTGCAGTATATGCAGGCAGTAAAAACGGAAGCACGCGCTCAGTCACTGCTTGATGACATCATTGACGGAACTGTGCGTGACATGGTGAACAAAAACAACCTAATTGAGATTATTCGCAGCTCGGACTGGTCAATGGACACTATGACAAATCCAAGAAACACTGACGAACCTCCAAAGTACGGACGTGATGGTATAAGTGAACAAGTACTTGTTGCGGCAGCAAAAATTACCCCAGAATATGGGATTGAGCTCCTTGATGTAATGTTTAAACGAGTTAATTACATCGAGTCTGTTCGGATTAAAGTCTACGACAGAATGATATCTGAGCGAAAACGTATCGCAGCCGAACGACGCTCCACCGGTGAAGGAAGAAAGGCAGAAATTCTTGGAAAGGTTGAACGGGAATTAAAGGTAATACTCTCTGAAGCTAACCGTGAAGCGCTGGAAATAAAAGGTGTTGCTGATGCTACTGCCACCGACATTTACGGCAATGCCTACAGCCAAGACGCTGAGTTTTTCTCTTTTTACAAAACCATGCAGAGCTACCATAAGGTTATTGGAAAAAACAGTAGTCTGATTCTTTCTGCTGATTCTGACCTATTTCATTATCTGCAAAACGCCACCAGTAAGTAATACACTCTGGTAGCAACAAAGCCTCCTGCAAAGACGTAAATATTCGGCTAGTACCCCATCTTCGTTCGATCCGGCTTGTTCACATATGAA
>JAOZTO010000335.1 GCA_029942265.1 Desulfocapsa sp. | reverse complement strand
GGGTCTAATTGCACATTGGGGCGGAATCTGTCATAGGATTTACCCACTACTCAGTTTTAGTGGTATCGCATGCTTCTTCATCCACTTATAAAGATTGGGTAACGAAGTCTTATACCTCTTGGCAATAAATGTCTTCGAGCTACCGTTTTTTAACAAAGCCTCAATTTCTGGCTTGAACTCGTCCAGCCTTGATTTTCCAGGTCCTTTTGGTCGTCCCAATATTTTACCTTTCGCTCTGGCTGCCTGCAGGCCTTGTTTAGTCCTTTCTGAAATCAAATCTCGCCCAATCTCTGCAAATAAACCAAACATCGTTATCATGGTTTTTGTCTGAATATCCTGCTTGCCATTGATTTTAATAGATTCCTTCACTGCAACGAGCCGAACTTGTTTCTTGATGAGGGTATCGACAATTTGAATTATCTGGCCGACACTCCGCCCCAACCGGGAAAGTTCACTAACCAGTAGCAAGTCCCCAGCTTGCAACTTTTCTAGCAGTCCATCAATCTTCCGAGCCTGGGGAGATTTCCGGGAAGAAATTACAATCTCGACAAACTCATTTATCTTGATATCGTTCCGACGAGCGTATTCATGCAGCTCTAGTTTTTGGCTATTGAGATCTTGCTCACCGGTCGAGATCCGCAAATAGGCAACAATTCGAGGAACAGATTTAGCTTCACTTTGGCCCATGCTAACCTTACTTTTTTGAGGCATTTTCAACGAATTAAACTAAAAACAATTAAAACCCACTTTCAGTTTACAATTCCATTGCCTATAATACAACCGAATTGATTGTTTGGTTCCGTAATCTCTTAACGAACGTTTTTAGTTATTAAAAAAGGTAAGTATGCCCCTCATAAAAATCCTCAACAAGAACGATATCAAAGTTTTTAACTCTCCACCTGGCTTTAATGCCGACGAGCGGAAGCGATTTTTTTATCTGCCCAAATGGGCAAGTGAAATGGTCAAAAGCTTCCGAACCCCGACTAATAAAATTGGTTTTGTCCTGCAACTCGGATATTTCAAAGCTACAGACAGATTTTTTACAGCCAGAAAGTTTTACCAAGGTGATATCGAACTTATTGCAAAACAGTTTGGAGTTAGTCTCAGTGAAATTGATTTTGAAAATTATAAAGAGAGAAGTTTTATACGACACCAAGAACTTATCCTTAAAAATACTGGGGTGCAAAAATTTAATCAAAAGACCAGAGATATACTGGAGAATGAAGCCCAGCATTTATGTTCGAAGCAGATTAAGCCCCGTTTAATGTTCTTATCACTGGTTTGTTTTCTTCGAGAGAAAAAGATTGAAATTCCCGGTTATCATACATTTTTGGAGATCATCACCGATTCTCTCCGAAATTTTGAAAAAATCCTAATCACTTCCATTGAAGAAAATCTATCGCTTGAGGAGAAGCAGCTTCTCGATGGTTTGTTAGAATTCGGAGATGAATATCAAGCCGGAGATAAGCAGGAGACAAAGCTAAAGCGATACAAAATCACACTCCTAAAGAAAAGCAACCAATCAACTCGGCCATCGAAGATCAAAGAAAATATCCGAGATTTACAGTGTCTTGAATCCTTGTTTCAGGAAATAAAACCAATCATCGGAAAACTGAACCTGTCATCAGAACTGATTCAATATTATGCTCAAGTGGTAATTAAATCACGTGTATTCCAAATCACCCGAAGAGAAAAACGCCGGTATCTCCTACTGATTGCCTTTGTCGCTTACCAGTATTACCGGCTTAACGATGTCCTGATCGAAGTTTTGATGCACTCCGTCAAGAATAAATTTAACACCATTGAGCGAGAACATAAGGAGAATTTTTATAACCAGCGTCAGGAGAGACAAAAATTCCTAAACACTTTCTCAAAAAAAGTACGCGACCATTTAGGCACGATCAAAAGTGCCAAAGTGATTTTGCACAATCAGGCCTTATCAGCAGACGAGAAGGTGGACAACCTTATGACCGTTTTTTCCGAAGATCTTGACAAAAGCTCTTCCAGCATTGAAGAACACTTGAACAAGATTGGACAAGAATCCCGACGGATCACCAAAAATGCTGATTACTATGATCTTATCGAATCCAGCTCGATTAAGCTCCAAAACCGGGCTTCGGAGATAGTGAAAAATCTCCATTTCAACCATGACACCTCAAATGAAGATATCCTTAAGGCGATTGAATATTACCGCCAAAAAGAAGGCAAACTGGTTAATAATGCTCCGATTGAGTTCCTGGAAACTGAAGAACAAGAATTGGTTTTCGATGAAGATGGCAAACTGAAGGTTTCACTTTATAAAGTTTTGCTCTTTTCTAAAATGGCGGATGGAATTCGCTCTGGTGCATTGAACCTCAAATATTCTTACAAGTACCGGGCCTTCGATGATTATCTGATTTCACAAAAGTTTTGGGAAACCAATAAAGAAGAGTTACTGAGAAAAGCGGGCCTCCTAGAAATGAAAGATTTCTCAAAAGTGGAATCTCTGCTCAAGGAGATGTTGCGGGATCAATTCAAAATCACCAATGAGAATATCATTCAGGGAATAAACAAATACGCCACTTTCAACAAAGACGGTGAGTTAACCGTCAAAACGCCTAAGCAGGAAAAAGACTTGCCGGAGACTGATATTGATATTTTTCCAAGCAACCGGTTTATTTCCCTTTTCGAAGTTCTGACTACTGCCAACCGGGCCTGCCGGTTTACCGATTGTTTCGAGCATTGGCAGGTAAAGCATAACCGCGAAAAGCCAGCCGATAAGACCTTCTTTGCTGGTACGATTGGCTATGGTTGTAACCTGGGGATTCGTAAGACGGCCAAAATTTCCAGAAATATCAATCCGCATGAACTAGAAAATACGATTAATTGGTATTTTACCCATGACAACATTGTCCGGGCGAATGACAAGATCCTGGGATTTTTGGATCAGCTACAGCTTCTTCGGCTATTCAAACGGAACATGGACATTACTCACACCAGTAGTGACGGCCAGAAATACAGTATCGGCGTAGACTCCTTGAATGCCAATTATTCTTACAAATATTTCGGTAAAGGGAAGGGAGTCAGTGTTTACAGCTTCATTGATGAGAGTCACCGTTTATTTTACTCCACTGTTATCAATCCAGCGGAAAGAGAGGCGTCTTATGTGATTGACGGCCTCATGCATAATGATGTGGTCCAGAGCGACATACACTCCACCGATACCCATGGGTACAGTGAGATGGTTTTCGCCATCACCCATTTGCTTGGTATTTCTTTTGCCCCCAGGATTAAAGGCTTTAGGGATCAACAGTTATATAGCTTTGAGAGTCCATCAGCATTTAAAGCTTTGGGATATAAGATATTACCCCAAAAGAGAATTAACACCAAAATTATTCAAGAACAATGGGATAATATCCTGCGGCTGATTACAACCATCAAGCTTAAAGAAACAACCGCTTCACAACTGTTCAAACGACTAAGCTCTTATTCCCGGCAACACCCACTGTATCGTGCCCTAAAACAGTTTGGAC
>JAOZTO010000334.1 GCA_029942265.1 Desulfocapsa sp. | reverse complement strand
ATCTGCATTGTGCACAGCTGGCGGAAACAACTCTACAACGAGCTGTAAAGAATTACCTGGCAAAACAGGGCACAGTTCGCTGTCACAAGTGCTGATATTTGAACATTCTCACATAGCCATGCTAATCTGGAAGTCGTCCATATCACGTTGGTAGTGATATATACTGGAGTGTTTACTGTTTTGCGGTGTTCGTGTATTAATAAGGCATATTTGAATTGAAATCTCATAACGTGGAGGGGTTTTCATGCAATGCCCAAGTTGTGGAAATAAACAGAAAAACCATAGTGAATGTGAACGGTGCGGCATTATTTTTGTGAAGTACCAAATACGTCAACAACGCCTGGCTGATGAAAAAAAAGTACGGGAAGAGCAGAGTCAGCAGAAAAAGAAAAAATCCGGATCAGGTCTTATTCTCGGGCTGGTTCTTGGGTTGCTAATAGGTGGCGGAGCATTTTTCTTCTATGGTAATACTACGTATGATAAGGTGACTTCTGTGCTACCAGAGGCTGTTACGCCACCAAGTGTTTCAGTCAGCCAAATGACTGAAAAAGATGTGCCAATACCGCAAAAACACTCTGGACAAACGCTATCGCAACCGAGAAAAGATGATGCTCTCGAAGGATTGGCCAAACAGCTTCACGAAAGCCATCCAGCCTACACTGCTGTAGAAAAAGCACGCAATGCCACAGTATTTATCAAAACAAACTGGGGCAGTGGTTCCGGTTTTTTTGTCTCTGATAATGGATTGATCATTACCAATAAGCACGTACTTCAAGTGAAAGAAGAAGACTTGGATATGCTGCATGCAAACGCAGATAAAGGGGCAAAACTTTTAAATCGTGAAGCAAAAAATATCCGTTTTTTAAAGGACAGAGTTTCCAAAGTACGTGATCGGAACATGCGGCAGCAGCTACATGAAGATATAAGAGATAGGGAACAGGAGTATGCGAAATACAAAGAAATTCACAGAGGCTTATTGTCCAAAATATCTGATATAGAAAGGTCTTCGCCCACCAGGGATGTTGAAGTAATTCTTATTAATGGTGCCAGTTTTTCGGTAAGTTCTGTTTCCATGAGTGCTCAGCACGATCTGGCTCTTATTTCTATTGATACATTTGGTGCTCCCTATCTTTCGGCATCACAAAATTCGGGGAGTCCGGGCGAAAAAGTGTATACTGTGGGGAATCCTCATGGACTTCGGCATACAGTGACTTCCGGTGTAATCTCTGGGTACCGGAAATATAAAGGAGGATCGTTTATTCAGACCGATGCTCCCATTAATCCTGGTAACAGTGGTGGCCCCTTGGTAAATGAGGTGGGACAAGTAATTGGGGTAAATACTATGATTATACGCAATACTGAGGGGATAGGATTTGCTATTCCTATGCAAACTGTTTTTGAAGATTTTGGGAATATTGTTGTGTCGGAGTAAACACTTAATTGATGCCAGGAAGCTTGTCCAAAAATGTATTTCTACCCAACAAACCCTGGCAATCTATACGGGCATTGCGGGGCATTGCGGCCATTGCCATTGTGTTTTTCCATACATGGGAAATGCTTATAATATACACTGAAGGTAAAGGGTTTTTTCATCACTTTGACAAGGTCTGGCAACATGGAGCCGCAGGAGTAGATCTGTTTTTCATTATCAGCGGATTTATTATTGTACACTCCACCAGAGGAAAATTTAACAGCTTCAAAAATGGTCGTATCTTTCTTCAAAAACGGGCAATTCGTATTCTTCCTCTTTACTGGATATATTCGACGATTTTTCTGTTTCTGGTTTTATACCCAGATACTTTGAAGCGTACAGCGTTTTCCCTGCAATACACTGTTTTTTCATTTCTTCTGATTCCCGCTGTTAATCCTGTAAATGGACTGGATATCCCACTTCTTCCACAGGGATGGACGCTCTCTTATGAGCTGTATTTCTATCTTATTTTTGCACTATTGTTGTCACAGAAAGAACGATTGCTTTTACCATGGATTACTCTTATTTTTGTATCTTCAGTGGGTGTTGGTTTTTTTATAGACAGTGAAAATCCGCTTGTTACTGTCCTTGTAAATCCGTTGCTGCTTGAATTTGTAATGGGATGTTATCTGGCATACTTTGTTCGCTCAACCAGTATGAAGAATCGTTTCTGTTATGGTATGTTTTTTATCGGGTGCACCTGTATGGTGCTCACAGGAATTTTCCAGCCGCCGATCAATTACAGGCTTATCTCGTATGGCATACCCTGTTTTTTTCTTATGACCGGGCTGGTATATCTTGAAAAAAATCAGCCTGTTCAGTTCCCTCGTATACTCCTCAAACTTGGAGACAGTTCGTATTCTCTGTATCTTTCGCATATTTTTGTTGTTCTTGTTGTTAGTACTTTGCTGAAAACTCAAACAGTACCCTGGTTTTTCAACAATGATGTAATTGCTTTGATCACAGTCATCATTTGCTTGATTGTTGGTCATATCTCCTATATTATTTTTGAAAGAAAACTGTACACTCGTATTCGAAGTTGGGTGATATCTTATTGACGTATTGAATCGTTTCGTTCAATATGGTGTGAACACAATGACTACTATACATACTTTTAAAATTCGTCTTGAAAAACGCCGGGAAGCTATTCTACAGGACAGGGAATCGATGAAACAGGCAACTGAGCAGGTAGAGCTTGATCAGGCTTGTGTAGGGCGTTTGTCGCGGATGGATGCCATGCAGCAACGTGCAATGTCGCAAGCCTCTGCACGGCTTTTGGATATTGAACTTCAGCGAATAAAAACAGCTTTAAGTCGTATGGATGATGATGAGTACGGATATTGTATTTTCTGTGATGAAGAGATTGCTGAAAAACGCTTACAGTTTGACCCCAGTCTTTTAACCTGTATTTCTTGTGCTCAAGAAGCTGAAAAAAATAATTAACTTTCAGGCATCTACTATGCAACAATTACCCTATGTAAATTACAGCTACAACACTCCTTCGGATGCGTCCTCATTTTTTTCTAAATGCTTTCCGTCGATCTCATTTTACACACGATTTTTAAGTATTGTATATACATCCAGCATGAAGGCAAAACGTGGAGAATATGATGATGCTGGATGGGTGTCGTCGAGTATGGGCATCCTCAAAGCTTTGGAGAAAACAGGTTTACAAGTATCAGTGAGCGGTGTTGAACATCTTCAAAACCTTGGGTCTTCCTGTGTTATTGTGGGGAATCATGTCAGTATGATGGAAACGGTGGTTTTACCGGCCCTTGTTGTACCGGAAATACCAATGACTTTTATCATTAAAGAAAGCTTGTTACATTATCCAGTGTTTAAACATCTGATGCGTTCACGTAATCCTATTGCACTAGGTAGAACTAACCCACGCGAAGATCTCAAAAAAGTATTCAGTGAAGGAACGAATCGACTGAAACAGGGGGTATCTGTTGCTGTCTTTCCACAAACTACCCGAGGAACAAATTTTGATCCCAAGCAGTTCAACAGCATCGGAGTAAAACTTGCTTTAAAGGCTGGTGTTCC
>JAOZTO010000333.1 GCA_029942265.1 Desulfocapsa sp. | reverse complement strand
AACGACGACAACGAGTAGGATTAGTAAGAGGTGTTCCCTTTTCATCATCATCAAGTGCACCAAAAGGACACTCCTCGGTGCAGCGTTTACACTGAGTACATCTCTGCATGAAAAATTCAGGATACGTTTTATCCCCAGAACGTGGGTGAACTGAAACACCATGATCAGCAGATTCAATACACTGAATTGCTTTTAATGCTGCACCACCTGCATCATCAATTGTTTCCTGCATATTCATTGCTTTACGCACACCACCACAGGTATAAATACCGGTGCGGCGGGTTTCGTATGGAAAACAGATAAAATGCGAATCTGCATATCCATCAAAAAGATCAAGATCCAAAAATGCAGGTCCCTGACGATAGGCAAGATTAATAGTGTTGGCATCTTTGGTTGTTGGAACCATACCAGCTGCCAATACGACCAAATCTACTTCAAGATCAAGGTCTTCACCAAGAAGAGTATCTTTTGCGTGAACGGTTCCACCCTCGACACCAGTAACTGTTGCCTTGGTCATGAAGATCCCGTCATCCTGCTGAATTCCTTTGTAAAACATTTCCATGTTTCCTGGAGTTCGCATATGCTGATACAGGATATATGCTTTGGCTTCTGCATTATTCTCACGAATATACTTTGCCTGTTTTAATGCAACCATGGACGTGACAGAGTTTGCATAAGGAAAATCTTCATCATTTTCTTCAGCACCTGGACTCATAACAAAAGCAACACTGTTAACACCGTCTAGCTTTCCGTCTTTAGCCATGGCTTCAAATTCAGCATTAGTGACAACTTTGTCATTACTTCCATATCCAAGATGTTCATATTCTGAAACATCGGCAGGAATCCAACCTGTTGCTAAGACGACGGCGCCAAAGGCAGTAGCACCTTCGTCTACTTCACCGTATGGTTTCAAGCCGGCGTTAGGATCTTCCATTTCGCCTTTTTCAATTAAATCTTGTACATCAACCTCTATTTTAGCTGGGGCATCCCACTCTGAATCAGTATTTGCAGTTTTGAGTGATGCTTTAAAATCTCCGGGTGAACCACCAATACGCGCAACTTCTGTTGATTTTTTAACTGTAATGTTTGCATCAGCCTCAACTTCAGCAATCATCGTAGCTATTGAATTATCTTCAAGCTCTGCATAGGGGTAAGAAGTTGGAAATTGTTTTAACCAACCGTTAGCCTTACCACCAAGTACTTCTGCTTTTTCAATGATAGTTACCTTAGAGCCTGCCTTTGCAGCCTCTATCGCTGCTGTCATGCCTGCAATACCGCCACCCATCACAAGGATATCCTTATTCATGGATTCCATTTCCCAGGCTTCTGGAAGCTCTGTTTTGGAAGTACGGGTGCAAGACATGCGGATATAATCTGATGCAGTTTCCATCAAATACTCTTTATGAGTGTCTTCCTGTCCCTCTTCAGCTTCACCGGCAGACCAGATAACCTGTTCACGAAGATTGCAACGAACAGTGATGGTATCATCACCAAACTCGAACTCATTTTGCATTACACGTGGGGAGCATGCACAGATATTAAATGTATTAATACCTTCTGTGTTTTTCTCATTTTCAAGAAAAGCACGACCTTCTACTCCACAAAGATTAGCGTGAGTTTTACATTCTTGAGACATTTCACCAGTTACAACACCTGAGAGCTCCTCAATATCAAGAGCTTCTCCAATGCCACAACCTGTACATATATAGGTACAAATTTTCTTATCCATTGATTATGACCTCCTGGAAACCTGAATTGCTTTCAGGGCAGCGGCTGTGGCTGACTGATTGCTTGTAACAACATCTGCTGCTCTGCATGCACATCCTGCCGACAATACGCCCGTTTCTGGGTTTGAATTCACAAAACCGTTTGGATCTGTATCAAGTGACACAGGGTTGCCATCAACCTGAAGAGATGGTTGCATACCAGTTGCAAGGACTGCAAGATCAACTTTTTGATTGATCTTTTCACCAGTAAGTGCATTTTCAGCAACAACGGTAACTGATCCATCAGCTTCAGGAATAATTTCAGCAACTTTTCCTTTGATGAATGTGGAATGTTCATCTTTCATCAATTTTTCACGGAATTTTTCATATTTCCCTGGAGTACGAAGATCGATATAGAAGACATAAATTTTTGCCTCCGGATATCGTTCCCGAATATATGTCATCTGCTTAAATGTTGCCATGCAACAGATGTATGAACAATACTCAAGATGGTTTTCATCACGTGATCCGGCACACTGTACAAACGCAAAAGATTCTGGCTCTTTATTATCACCAGGACGAAGGATCTTACCGTCAGTAGGGCCACCTGGTGCAGCCATTCGCTCAATCATCATATTAGTAACGATGGCATCTGATTCATTATACTTCAGATTATCCATTTTGGTTGGATCATAAGGTGTCCAACCAGTGGCCCAGATAATTGATGCGACAGTTATTTTTTTACTATCAACTGCCATATCAAGATCTACTGCACCATATTTACAGGACGCTTTTACAGCTGTAGCACCTTCAGTAGAAAGTGCATCTTTGTTGATCACATAACGCCTTGGAAAAGCCATTTCGTGGGGAAGATAGGCGGCTTTAGATTTATTCATTCCGAAGTTAAACTCGTTATCGATTTCATCAGGACATGCAGTTTCGCAATCGCCACAAGCAGTACAGTTGCTATTCACGTAGCGAGGAGCAGTCTCAAGGGTAACCTCATAGTTTCCAGGCCCACCCGTGACAGCTGATACACTTGTCATGGTGAATGTCCGGATACGACGATTATCCCTAATCCGTTTAAAATTGATCTCTAATCCACAGCTTGGTGGACATAACTTGGGAAAATACTGGTTCAACTGTGCTACTCGGCCGCCAAAATATGCGCTCTTTTCGACCAAATACACATCATTACCGACTTCAGCGGCTTCAAGGGCTGCAGTGAGCCCGCTGATACCACCGCCTACGACCAAAATCGCACCAGAGGTGCCTTGCTCGTCAGTCATACCAACCTCCATTAGTACTCTTAATATTTACCTTTGAAGTCGTCTCAGGAAGAGACGCCATCATGTCCAAAACCAAAATCCGGAATCAAAGGTCATTTTCTTGCAAACTTTGTAACTCACCAGAATTAAGGATTAAAAAAATCCTTCTCTCCAGTGAAACACAAACAGTACATAGCAAAAATCTCCAGAAGCCCGAAGGCTTCTGGAGATTTTTTATTCAAGCGTATGAACTATCCGCCTAGATGATTAGATCCAGGGGTCAGTCTCTACGATGTTGATACACTCAACTTTCTCACAAAGCCACTCTTGTGTCTTTGGATCGAAGGTAGAGTTAACGAAACACTTCCAGTTTTCGTCATCAACGGTTGGGAAATCAGATCTGTAGTAGAATCCTGGGTAGCGGGATTCTTCACGGAACTGGATGTGACGAATATGCATCTCAACACACCAGATACGATGGTAGTTCTCCCAAGCACGCATAAGTTCATGCAGATCGCCGGCAGCCATTTTCTCTGCATCTTCACGGA
>JAOZTO010000332.1 GCA_029942265.1 Desulfocapsa sp. | reverse complement strand
CGAATCGGGATGATGACAACAAACAACAACCGGTTTTTAAGATATTGGTTTGAACCAAAAAAATCAGATGTTAATTTTTCTTTTGTGGATGAAGCTATTGATCTATCAAAACGGTGGTTTCGTTATAACAAGGGCGGAGGGTATAGGAAATGGTATGGAAATAACGATTTTGTCGTTAACTGGGAGAATAATGGCTCTTCCATTCGTGCTTTCTCTGGCAGTACAATTCGTAACGAATCTTTTATGCAGAAGAATTGTTTAACTTGGTCAGATGTCACATCGACAAAATTCAGTGCTCGTTATTCAGGGTCAGGTGCTATTCATGATAATTCAGGGCCATGTGCTTTTGGTGAAGATGCTAACGTAAAAAGAAGTTTAGGATTTCTTTGTTCCAAGCTTTCTGGCCACTTTTTGACAATACTAAATCCTACTTTACACTTCCAAATTGGAAATATTGCATCACTGCCAATTGTCCCCCCAATGCAAGAAAGTTCTACAAAAATTATTAATAACGCTATCAGGATTTCTAAAATAGATTGGAACTATTTCGAAACTTCAAATGGGTTCACTAGCCTACCACTATTGCATCCTACTTACCGTAGACGCACACAAAAAGACACTTATAGCAGTCTTCGCATTCATTGGAAAGAGCTGGCTTTAAAAATGCAACAACTCGAAGAAGAAAATAATCGTATTTTTTTCGAAGATTACAATCTGAAAGATGAACTGATGCCTGAGGTGCCACTTAAAGATATCACTTTGACCTGTAATCCTACCTACCGCTATAAAGGTGATAGAAACAAGGAGGAACTGGAGACTCTACTGCTTGCCGACACCATGAGAGAGTTCCTTTCATACGCCGTGGGCTGCATGTTTGGGCGATACTCATTAGACAAACCAGGATTGATCCTCGCAAACCAAGGTGAAAGCCTTAAAGATTATCTACAACAGGTTTCCAAACCAAGCTTTCCTGCAGATGACGACAATGTAATCCCAATCTTTGATCAGGACTGGTTTAGCGATGATATAACCTCCCGCTTCTATGAATTCCTGAGAATTACCTTTGGCCAGGAACATTACGAAGAAAACCTGAAATTCATCACCGGTGCTATCGGCAAAGACATCCGCAAATATTTCCTCAAAGATTTCTACAGAAACCACCTCAAAACCTACAAAAAACGCCCCATATACTGGCTATTCTCAAGTCCTAAAGGTAGTTTCAATGCACTCATCTACGTGCACCGTTACCGCCCAGACACAGTATCAGTAATCCTTAACGATTATTTGCGTGAGTTTCGCACCAAACTCATTAATGCTCTGGAAAGCTTGGAACAAGTCACCATCTCAGCAGATGCAACAAAAACCGAGAGGACTAAAGCTCTCAAACAGATCGATAAACTTAAAAAAACAATCATAGAGTTGGACACCTACGAAAAAGAAACCCTCTACCCACTTGCCACCCAAAATACCAAAATTGACCTCGATGACGGCGTAAAAGTGAACTATAAGAAATTCGGCAAAGCCCTTAAAAAAGTGGTGGGATTAAGTTAGCATGTTTCTCACTATGACATTTTTTACGATAATAATTTATGAGCAATAAGGAACAGCCTATAAAAACAGATGATTTTCTTTCTTTTCTTGAAAGGATAATTTGCATAATTCGGCCAAAATACCACAATGTTATTTCAAGGGTTGTTATAGGGGCAGGCCTTCTGTTAGTTGTTGAATCTCAAGTGAATCTGATAGAGGCATTAGGAGTTGCTCTTTTCGAGAAATTATTTGGGCCGTCTGAGTATCTCAGGCATTTATTTGCAGGAAGTTCTTATCCGTGGATAGGGGTAATTCTTGTGGTTTGCGGCCTTGTTTATCATGCAGTTGTTACAGTAGGGCTTGAGTTGGTAGAAAAATATCGAAAAGCTCTTCCTCCAAAGCCACAGCTGAATTTTTCGTTTCTAAATTCTGACGAAGAAAAACTTCCGAATAGCAAAATCAAATTCAGAGGAAAAACTTGTGTAATCCCTGATAATTTAGAGATCCCTGACAATACAAACTATAGTAAATATGCTTCTAAGCAGATAGAGAAAGATAAGGAAGACGAGAGAGGGCAGCCTGGCGGAATATCTTCTGTAGTTTCTTCCATAACAAATCCAAAACCTCAATATAGAATCAATAAAGATTTTTACAGAAAAAGGGCAAAATTTTTACAGGTATGGGGAGGTGCTGAAAATTTTACCTTAGCATTGTTCAATGCTGGAGCTATCCTATGCAGAAATATCGAGGTGGAAATAAGAATTCCAAAAGAAGTGGGCGTAAGCGTCGATAATCGAAATGATCTTTCACCTCTGCCGCCTTCTCAGGAAAGTGTAACCCCACCTTTTGATAAATTTTCTAACAATATCTATCAGGCTCCGCAGGAGTATGATGTTAAAACATCTGACTCCACCACTATGCATATTTTCACATGGAAGGTTGGTAACCTTCAGGCCAAAGCTAACAGAACATCAGATACTAAGTTATTTTTCCGTATAGAGGTGAAGATACAGATAGAGGTATCCATCTTTTGTGACGAATTAGCCGATCCGATACAAAAAACAATTCAGATAATACCTGCTGAAGAAAAAATTGAACTCAACTTAGAGATAATTACGCAAGAGAGAAAAGAATTTTCAGCATTCGTTAATGATGTAGTTATGGATGGATATTTAAAAAGATATTCAGAAAAATTTATTGAAGAGATGAATAATCGTACAGAACATCTTCTGCCATGACATGGCCATATTGGATAAGTAATGTCGAAGACTATTTACACTAATTCAATTTCCTCAATACAGATCGGAATTGAAGATTACCTCTCATCAGATGCACAACAGAAAAGGGGCTGCACCTATAAAAGAGAATAAAGGTGCAAAAGAGGAATTAAAGGTGCAAACTATTGATGTCGATGCACCTTTAAGTGAGCTGCAAGGTCGATTCTTGGATTGATGCGGTTGACTGCAAATGTTTCATACGATGAACTGTCAGCGATTATTGGAAAAGACCGTTCTACTATTATGAGAAATATCAGTAAATTAAAAGAAGCTGGGCTCTTGAAGCGGGTTGGCTCTAAGAAAACAGGTCACTGGAAAGTGTTATGAGTGGACAATGAATGAAGGCATTGACAAATTGCGGAATATTATAACACTTGGGGTGAGGCTAAAGTTGAGTCGAGGTGAAAGTACATGGCTGACAAGGCAGCACACATTTGGCGAATAGATTTTGGTGCTTGAAAGATAGTAGATTGCTAAATTCATACTATATTCAAAAGGTGGGTATTTGACCATGAACCTGACAGAAAAGGAGTAAGAAGATGATTACCAGGGTGAAACTGGAAAAATTTTCAGCATTTGATCAATTGGATATGAACTGTTCACCGGGGATTAATATTCTCGTTAGATCAATTTTAGCAGGTGCGTTTTACCCGTTCCATTTGCTCCAACGAGAATATTAATCCCCGGTGAACAGTTCATATCCAATTGATCAAATC
>JAOZTO010000331.1 GCA_029942265.1 Desulfocapsa sp. | reverse complement strand
CGTCTAACTGCCTGAATCAAAAGATGTAAATAGTTTTCGTTCAGGCACTAATTACCTCCCTCATTCTCTTGTTTCTTTATTGCAGAGGTTGTGGAGTAAGGCACAAAAAAATATTCACAATTTTTCTTTCAACTTTTGATGACAACTGAACCCGCTCTTTCTTGATACAATTGCAGATAACAAGTAACTATTCAGCTGCACCTCATCTTCGCCCATTTGGACATTCTCACATAGCAAACTATGCTTCGAATGTCCAAATGAACGAATATGAGGCACATCAGAACAGTTACAGTTAAGTGTTATGCCAAATATCGGGTACTAGCTGAATAGTTACGATAACAAATATATCAGATTGACATCGGTTGGGTCAAAGTGGCTCACCTAGGAGTAAAAGCTAATGTTCGCTTTAAATTTGCGCCAGAAGATGCTGGGTTGTTTTTGTCTACATTTTGTTTTCTACATTATCGTTGGGGGGATTTTTTTTAAAGATTTTGCTCTATTCAGTGATGATATCACTCTGCTTACACATGCTAGTAATTTGAGCAATATCACCCTTGAAATAAGACGGTATGAGAAGAACTTCATCATGCGTCATGACAAGGCCGATTTCGATACAGTTCTTAAATATATTAACGAGGCACAGCAACTTGTTCCCCAGGTCACTGATGATTTAAAAATTATGCCGCAACCCAGTCATCTTCAAGATATTACTGCTAAGCTGGCTGCATATGAGGATAATTTTAAAAAATTTGAAAAAATATGTAAAACTGTAAAGGATACTGATGTCTGTCCTTTACGAAAAAAAGTTCGACGATTGGGACACAGACTAGTTAATATCACTAAAGATCTTGTCATTTTTGAACAGAACAAGATGAATGTTTTTGTCGAGACATTTACTGTTGACCTTATAAAAACAGTTTTCTTTCTTGTGCTCCTGTCCGTTTTTACCATCACGCTTCTCTACACTTCTATTGTCAAACCCTTAAAAAAGGTTGAGAATGCGGCCATTGATGTTGCTAACGGTACTTTTTCGTTGCTACCAGTTGATGAAAAAAAAGGGGAAATTCGTAGAGTTCTACAGGCCTTTAATAAGATGGTGACGGACTTAGAAGAACAACAAGAACAGTTATTCCAGACCAAAAAACTCTCTTCAATTGGAACATTGGCCTCGGGTACAGCTCATCAGATAAATAATCCACTCAACAATATTTCTACCTCCTGTCAGCTAGCTCTTTCTGAGTTGGAGGATGATAAAGATTCATTTGTTGTCAAGATGCTTCAGACCATCAGTCAGGAAACAGAGCGTGCAGGAGAGATTGTCCGTGGCTTGTTGGAGTTTTCCCGAGCCCAAACATTTTCTCCACAAGCCTTTCCGCTTACAGAAATTGTGTGCAAGGTTAAACAGCTTGTACTGGGAGAAGTTCCGGCAGGCATCACCATAGACATGGAAATAGCTGAAGATATTATTGTTTTCGTTGATGTCCAAAAAATGGTTGAAGCCCTCTTGAATTTGACTATCAATGCTATTCAGGCCATCTCTGAACCACCGGGAAGCGTAAGTGTTAAGGCAGAAAAAGATGAAGAACAAAAAAATGTTGCTATTACCATTGTTGATACAGGAATGGGCATTGACCAGGAACACTTGGCTAAAATTTTCGATCCGTTTTTTACAACCAAAAATGCTGGGGATGGTACAGGTCTCGGATTAGCTGTTGTCTACGGCATTATTAAAAAAGAACATGGTTTGATCAGGGTAGAATCTACTAAGGGGGAAGGAACCCGTTTTATTATCACCTTACCGCTTCACTCTGAACCTGTTGAATCAGAATTGTTCAACAAGCATGTAACACCCAGAGGCTTCAATGTTTGAAAAAAACAGTATCGCTATCCTGTTGGTTGATGATGAAGAGATAAATGTTCAGAATGTTAGCCACTTCCTTAAAAAACAAGGGTTCCTTGTAACAACTGCCACGTGCGGTAAAGAGGCAGTGACTTTGTTGAGCCAGGCTCATTTTGATTTGGTAATAACGGATCTGAAAATGGGTGATGTTGATGGTGTTCAGGTTATGAAAACTGCAAAAGAACTTCACCCTAAGATCGAGGTAATCATTGTCACTGGCTATGCTACTGTAAATTCTGCCGTTGATGCCATGTCCCAAGGTGCATTTTATTACCTGCCAAAACCGATCAAATTAGATAAACTTCATGCCCTGGTCTTGGGAGCTATTGAAAAAACATTGCTACAACGGGAGATAATTCGTCTTAAACAGCGCATTGAAGCACAACGGGGAGTCACACAGTTTATAGGCCAGAATCAGGCGATTTTGGAACTGAAGGATTCTATTGCCCATTTTGCTCAGCTTGATTGCAATCTCCTGATTACAGGTGAAACTGGAACAGGAAAGGAATTGGTGGCCCGAACCATCTATGAACTAAGTCCTAGAACAGACAAGCGTTTTCTACCCATTAATTGTGGAGCAATGACTGAAGACTTGATGGCCAACGAACTTTTTGGTCACGAAAAAGATGCCTACACTGATGCTAGAAGCCTACGTAACGGACTCCTTGAGTCCGCTAATGGTGGAGTTGTTCTCTTTGATGAGATAGGGGAAATGCCACTTAGCATGCAGGTGAAACTCTTACGAGTGCTACAAGAAAAAACAATTATCCGAGTGGGCGGCACCACAGAAATTCCCATCGATGTTCGTTTGCTGGCTGCAACCAACCGTGATCTTAAAGAAGAGGTGGAAAAAGGAAATTTCCGCCAAGATCTTTACTACCGGCTTAACGTAATCAACCTTCATATCCCACCACTTCGAGAGCGAAAAGATGATATCCCCCTACTTGTCAATTATTTTCTAGCCAAGTATTCCATACCAACCGGAAAAACAAAGAATTTTTCCCCCGAGGCACTGCAGCGGCTACAAGATTATGACTACCCTGGCAATGCACGAGAACTTGAAAATATCATTGAACGTTCCCTGGCGATTTGTGATGATTCCGAGATACAATCACACCATCTTCCACCGGATCTTAGTAAGATCCACTCTTTTCATATTTCGAATATCCAAACAAACCACCTCAATATGAGCCTTGAAGAAAACGAATGCCAATATATTCTTTCAATTCTGAGAAGCGTTGATGGCAACAAAACAAAGGCCGCAAAAACCATCGGGATCGACAGGGTTTCCCTGTGGAGGAAGTTGAAAAAGTATGAAAAGAATGGAATTAAGGTGGAGTGATTATGCTCCTAATTGATTTATAAATAGCAGCCTGTCCTACCTGCCTGTTGGCGGACATTATAATATCACCATTTTCCGTGTGAATAATTCGAGCATTACTTGAACCCACCTCGGTATCAATCAAATGACTCTCAAATATGTTTTCCTTGGAATTATACTGAACTAAAAACAGATCCATTCCTTCTTTTCTTGCTCCGATAACAAAGGAAGGAATGCCGTTGAAGGTATCTGCATAAATTGCGTGATAAAAGTCCAACTCTTTTTCATAAGTGAATACGCTCGTGTA
>JAOZTO010000330.1 GCA_029942265.1 Desulfocapsa sp. | reverse complement strand
TAGAAGCACAGCGAGCTGAAACAAAAAAGAATTTCAAGGTCATTGTGGAGCGGGATAATAACATGGTGAAAACACTGGAATGGAGCAAGGGAGAGGCAAGTGAGTAGTCGGATTTGCTCCATTGACGTAGGTAATGACCTGCTTTCAGCAGCAATACTTCAAGGAGAGGGGAGAAAGAAGCAGACTCTTGTTTATGTTGTCGTGGAGGTTGTTGATTCTCGTCCAATTGAAGAACTGTTCGCTGAGTTGATAAGCAAACTCAATTACCAAGGGGAAGCATGTTATGTTTCATTCAATGCCGAATTTTTTAAGTTTCGCAATCTGTTACTGCCGTTTAGTGATCGTAAAACCATAGACAAAGTACTACCCTTTGAGCTAGAGGAACTGGTTTCAGAAAGCAGTGATGAAATTGTGGTTGATTCTATTATCAACAAAGGAACTGATGGAAAACATGATATTTTAGCTGCATTTCTGTCGAACGAGTTTCTTGCATCATGGTTGGCGACAATGCAGATTGTCGATATTGACCCCGAAATAATAACAGTTTCAGGGCTGGCTAGTGCCACAAGGCTACTTACTGAAAAAAACATATCTGAACCTTTTTTATATCTGTATATAGGTTTGCAACGTGCGTCTCTTATTCGGATTGAGTCCGGTTCAATCAACTTTGTTCGATCCCTGATTTTTGATCCTGGTATGGAAGTTGGGTATCAGTTGAACCCCACAACCCGTCATGTTGTACCGCTTAGACCCGAGAATGTCGAGCATGCTCTTAAGAATTTCTGCACTGAGTTGAACCAGACAATCCTTGCCATCGGTTGCCCGGAAAAGACTGTTATACAGGTCGCAGGTGTTTATGGCGATATGGTGGAAATAGTTGAAACGATCAACACCCAAAGTAACCTGTCCTGTGAAATAACAGACAGAGATGGTTCTATTGCCATGGGGGATAATAGTTCGTTGCCTGTTGTGGATGCAACTTCAAGTCTCTTTGCGCATGCAATAGATTTGTCAGTTCAGGTTAATAAGGGTGTTACGCTGATGAATTTTCGTAAAGGAAGCTTTGTTTTTAAGCGTTCTTTTGCAGAAAATAAAAGCATATTACTGGCAGTTGCTGCAGTGGTTTGTTGTGCAATTGTTGGCAGTTTTGCGTATCTGTTATATGATTATACTCAGATTGTTAATAAAAAAGATGCTGTTACACAAGAAATCAGAGCTGTTTTTAAAAAGACCTTACCGGGAGTTACCAGAATTGTTGACCCTGTTCAGCAGTTACAGGTTGAAGTGAATAATTTGAAAGCCGGTAATAGGGAAGGTGGAGATGGTAACTCATCCTTCACAGTACTTGATATTTTTGCTGACATCTCAAGGCAAATTCCGGCTTCCCTGGATGTGTCTTTGAAACGGATGATCATTGACGATAAAGGTGTGCGGATCATGGGCTTTACTGATAATTTCAACACGGTTGATGCCATTAAAAAGGCTCTGGAGCAATCTGCTATTTTTGTGGAAGTTGACATTAATTCAGCAAATCTCGATCAAAAAAGTTCAAAGATTAAATTTGAAATAAAACTTGATCTGGGGGAGGTGTAGATATGCCAGCGCTTTCTCTATCGGCAATACAAGCAATCATTACAGAAAAGCTTGGATTTTCACGACTTGCAAGAAAAGAAAAGATACTTGTTCTAGCCGGCTGTGTGTTTATTCTTGTTTTTGTCCTTGTTCAGCTGGTTTTTTCGCCAATCCTGCAAAAGCGAACCTATGCAACTAATTCACTGACCAGAAAACAGGAAAACCTTCAGCAAATTACCCGATTACAGAAAGAGTATAAAAGTTATCAAAAATCTGCTGGTGATCTTAAAGAGCGTATCAATAAACGATCCCCTTCATTTTCACTCTTTTCTTTTATAGAGAGGCAGGCAGCTACGTCACAGGTCAAAAAACGTATTAAATATATGAAACCATCAAGTGGCGAAGATGGCCCTTTGCTGGAATCACAAGTCGAAATGTCTTTAAATGCCATAACTCTTAAGGAGTTGGTGAAGTTTCTGTCTCTTGTTGAATCGCATGAGAATTGTGTTGTGATTAAACGCATTTCAATACGGGAGAATGGTAAGAAAGAAGGGTATCTGAATTCAATCATGAAAATTGTTTCCTACAGTTTTAATGAGTCAGTGTGAGTCCTCAGATAGTTCTGGAAATTTGGAGACCATATACAAGGGATAGTTGTCAATATGGCCATGGCGGTCATTACCATAGCGGTTGCCGCTGAATTTTATTGAAAATTGAGGCTGAAATTTTTTTATAAACGCCTGAAGACTTTTTGCTTTAGTGTTGGTTCTTGCCTTGACTTCGATGGGAATGACACGATCATTTATCTCAGTGACAAATTCAATTTCTGAGGTTCTCCCTGTCCATGTGACAATATTTGTGTGTCCGTAGGAGTATAATTCCTGTAGAATGAAATTTTCAGCAAAATACCCTTTGTACGATCCGTAATCGTACCTCATTATACTTTCTGGACTCAGGTTGTTTATGGCTCCAAGTAATCCTGTATCAAACAGGAATAGCTTGAAACTGTTTTCAATAATCCCTGAAGTTATTGGCAGGACAGGGTGGAGGTTGACATTGACTTTAAGGGTCAGCCCTGCTTTGATCAACCAGTCAATTGGATCTGCTAGGTCTTCATAACTTCTGTATCCTTTGGAAATAACGTCTTTAAAAGTGAATTTTTTTGATTTCCTGTCCTGAAACCTGGAAAGTTGTGACGGGATTGCTTTAAAAACGCAATCGATATGTCTTGTATTTGTGCTTCCGGAATATTTGGAAAAATCCCTTTCATAATGCATGAGGAGTTGATGTTGCAAATCACGCGCTGCCCGTAATGCAGCAAGAGGGATATCTTTTTCGTTGGAGTAGACTTGGACAACCTCCGGGAGACCTCCAGTAACAAAAAAAGTTTTTAACTGTTCGAATAATTTTTGGTGGTACATCGGATCAATTATTCCACCTTTAAAGTCTTGGAGAAATTTAACTGACAGCTGTTCCCCTGTTCCTGCAAGAAATTCCTCGAAATTTAGTGGATATAACGTGAGACAGGTAACCTTGCCAACTGGAAATGGTTCAGTGCTGCTTGCAACGCCGAGGTTTGAGCCGGCTGCCGCCACTGCAAGCTCGGGCATATCCTGGCAAAAGTATTTCAATGATGTTAATGCACGTGGCACTGCCTGTATCTCGTCGAGTATTAAAATATCTTTATTAGGGTCAATGATTTGGCCTGAGATGAAGCTCAACTTATCAATTACGGTTTTGGGGTTAAGCGTAGATTCGTGAAAAACTGGCAGTAAATCATTACTTTGTTCTTCCAAATCGAAGTAATGACAGGTTGTGAAATGATCTTGACCAAATTGTTTAAGGATGTACGTCTTGCCAACTTGCCTTGCTCCTTGTAACAATAATGGCTTTCTGTTTGAATTATTTTGCCAACTAAGTAGTTGCCGAGTTATTTGTCTTTTCATGAAAGTGTGTATTGTAAAGGTGT
>JAOZTO010000329.1 GCA_029942265.1 Desulfocapsa sp. | reverse complement strand
ACTGCTCCTCTGGATTCACAGTCTTGCCTATCAAAAATATTTCAGCAAGCGGTCGTAAATATTTGGCTAGCCCCCCATCTTCGTTCGATCCGGCTTGTTCACATATTTGCTATGTGAGAATGTCCAAATGGGCGAAAATGGGGTACAGCTGAATAGTTACCACTTTTTCAAACCGGATTCTCTACAAAACCCCAGTAAGGATAATCCACTTCATATTCAGCAACTAATCCGGGGCTATGTTCTCTGCTGGCTACTAACCAGAGCTTATTATTCCGTTTATGTTCCTCCCTGGTATTGAGAGGATCCCAGTCGGAATACAAAACCATGGCGTTATCAGCACTGTACTCTATATCTCCAGAACCTTTAAACACTCCGAGGTGAGGAGTATCTTTATAGCTGCCGCCATCGCCTCGTGAAAGTTCGGAGACAACAAGAAAGGAGACGTTTAATTCATCCCTGATGGATTCCATCTGTCGCAGCCATGCATCAATTCCAGTTCTTCGTTCAGAAAATTCCTTAAACGGCAATTTATGAAGGCTGTCAATAACCACAATGGCATAGTCGTTATTGGTCTCATGACGAATAAAATCTATATGCTGTCGCATGATTTCAGGTGTCACTGTTCTGTCATTTATCACTCTGAAAAAGCGTAGCATTTTCTGCAAACGTTTACAGGAAGATTCGTGTCTGGCCTGTTCACTTTCGCTAAAGTTGCCATTTTGTATTGTGGTGCTGGATAATCTGCTGAGCCTAGTCAACGTGCGCTGGTAAATTTTCTGACGACCATTTTCAAAATCATAATACAGTACAGGAATTTGTCGCAGAGCCATCTCAGTTGCAATTTGAATAAGAAAAGTAGATTTCCCTGATTTTGGAGCTCCTCCAATAATATTTATTCCATGCACTCCATCAAGTGCAGCATCAAGCAGAGGGAATCCAGATTTCAACGCTGCGTAGGAAGTTCCTCTTTGCATAATGGTTTTTTCTTGAAATTGTTCATACTCACGCACGGGAGATGTAAATGGGGAAAATGCCCTTGCGTTGCTGATCAGAGAGGAGACTGCCGCCTGGAATCCCTGTTTCTTGTCTTTTGCAAGTTGGCATAAGCTATAGTTTCTGGCTAAGCTGGCAGGCCACTTAAAGGGACGCACTTTAAATCCAATACGAGAGGCCAGCTTTTTAGCACTTCCTTCAGATTCAGCATTCTTATTAGTCACCATAAAGAGCGTTTTGATACAGGCAAACAGCTCAGAATCAATCGTTTCCAGAGTTTGACAATCCGGAACAGCAACAGCTGGATAACCAAGCTGTTTTAGTGTAAGAAGATTATCTTCTCCTTCACAGAGAAACAGCGTTCCATTTTCACAGTGGGTTATATCGCCAATATTAAATATCTGATGGCTTCCGGTGAAAAAATCCTCATTTCCATGCCAAAAATAATCTTCCTTGCGATCAGGAAAAACACAACGTGCCGCATAACAATTGCCATCTGACTGAAAATATGGATAGACAAGATAACGCCCATTATATCCAATTTGCAATTCTTCAAGGACACTGCTGTTAATTCCGGATTCCTTAAAACGAAGTAATAGGTGCTCTGGGATAGCGCCAACGTGCGAACGCACCTCATGGTTAATATTTGCAGATGGAAATTCAATTGATTTTAGTTGCTGGTCACGATCAGGATTAAAACCAGGAACAATGGCTGGATCAAGCCCTAAAAGAGAGGCAAACCATATGGGGAATCCACCAGATACACAGCGATTTAAACAACGAAAATAGCCATTAAAGAAGCCATCTTCTTTAAGATGCACCACTAGACGATTGTGAGGATCAAAGCCATTCTCACGACAAAATGGACAATCAGCAGTCAGGTAATTCTTTTCCACCTGTACATTGCTTAAATTCTGTTGATAGAGACGACGCAAAGTCTCTCTTTGATTAGTTGGCATGTGTGATTCCAGAGAATTGTTCAGGATCAAGTTCTATATCGAAGTGAATATGAACTGAACGTCCACGGCCAGCATCTCGTGCAGGTTTAACAGCAACAACAACTCCTGAGTGACGATTTATCTGAGGCATCGGCGCATCAGTATCGTCACTGGTTAAAGAGATTTCGATCCGTCTGCCAAGGAGCGCATGAGCCTGTCTGCGATGTGTTATCTCTGATAAAAAAGAAATCCCTCCAGTTGAAACATCAACACAAGTACCGTGCATAGTCGTGTCCGTAGGTTCACCTTTCTCATTGAGTAATACGATATACACAGCGGCAGGACAGGTAAACCTTTTACTATCTCTACGTTCTGCACCAGAAACACGGAAAAATTCGTTGTCCTTCTCTCGTTGCTGGCAATATTCCCGTAATGTGGTTTCAAGTACAGGATGTATTTTTTGCCAATGCAACACACTCTCCATGGAAAGTATTGATACTTCAACTGCCTTCATTGCTGTAATGTTTAGCGTCCAGAACGAATCATCCAGTAATGCTGTTTCTCCAAACATCTCGCCTGGACCCAAAGTTTTTACAAGCGTATTACACTCTTTGTCATTGTAAAAGAGTTTTACACGCCCCTTATTGATGAAGTAGATTTGCCATTGGGGATCACCCTGTTTTACAATTGTCGTTTCAGTAGGGTAGCTCACATTTTCAAGAGCTTTGGAAAAAATATTGAAATCTTCAACCGAGAAAATCTCATACAGCTCAGTCCAGATCAGAACATGATTTACGCCAATACTATCATTCTTAGCCTCTTCAATATGATCCCCTGTTGCAATAATCTCAGGCAGAGCCAGAGGGTCAATATCTATTAGTCGTAAACGTAACTGCTCTGCATCATCAACTCGTCTAAACAGCGCTGTTTTTTCAATCAACCCTGAAAGTACCTTAATGGCTGCTTTGCGTTTATCCTTTTGTAAAAGATCGTAAACCTCACGTTCTTCAGGGTATGCCGTGAGTAGATTGTAGGGATGCGAGGCTTGCTTTATTCGCCTGCTTTTTTTTTGTTCCTTAATAAAGGAAAAGGCGAGTTTGGCTGTCTCTATAATGTTTTTATCGTACTGTTTTTCACCAGCAGCAATAATTCTTTGTAGTATGGGGAGAGCCTTTGATGATCCGCTTGCTCCTAATGTTTTACTGATTTCCAGCGTCATCAATAGCTTATCTGCTTGACTATATATCTTCGATTCTTTGAGAAGCTTTGCAAGGGGTACAACAACATCTTCAGTAGCAATTCGTCGTAAATTTTTCACCGCTTGAATTGAAAGTTGAACGTTGATACGAGGTAAAATCTGGGTAAAAATATGTTCCGCAGAGTGCTGTCCAATACGGGAAATACATTGCAGCACTTCCTGCTGTACCCGTAGATCTTCATGGTTGATATATCCAAGCACTGCATCCACATCTTTGGCAGTTCCCGTAGCGGCAAGTAAACGGATGATATTTCGTTTGCCAAACCATGGCATCGGATCTGGTAAGCGTTCAAGGAGTACAGGAACCAAAGCTGCTCCCATCTCAGTAATAATTTTCAGTAAACGTATTCGAT